>JBFGBS010000565.1:0-2123 GCA_041567475.1 Arthrobacter sp. | reverse complement strand
TAGACATTTCTCTCTACGCAACACAAACAAGTGGCCGCTGCCTGACCACTTCCCATGCTACCGACTCCGGCGTGCGGGCGCGTCACAATTCCCTAACGAACTCGGGCCGTACCGTGGGACGGTAGGGTCTTTGGCCCTCCCCGTCGGGACGTGCACTTCCGCCGCGGCCGGGATGGCGCCGGGATGGCGTCCTTTCCTTGGTTGAACGGGCGGACTAACGTTGCTTGGGTGCCTGATCCTGTGTCCAATGACGAACTGTCCAGCCAACCGGCCCGCACCCAGCCCGACGGCGATCCGCCGCCCTATGTCATCACCGCAGACAACCTGACCAAGACGTACGGCGAGGTCACCGCCGTGGACGGCATCTCGTTCCGGGTCCCCGCGGGGGAGGCCTTCGGCCTGCTCGGCCCGAACGGTGCCGGCAAGTCCACCACGATGAAGATGATCGGCGGCGTTTCGCAGCGCACCTCGGGCAGCCTGCGCGTCATGGGGCTGGATCCGGACATGAACGGACCCGAAGTCCGTGCGCACCTGGGGGTGGTGCCGCAGCAGGACAACCTGGATGAAGAACTCAGGGTCCGGGACAACCTGCTGGTCTACGGCCGGTACTTCGGCCTGCCGATGAGCTACCTCCGGCCCAAGGCCGACGAGCTGCTGGAATTCGCCCAGCTGACGGACAAGGCCAAATCCAAGGTCGATGCGCTCTCCGGCGGCATGAAGCGCCGGCTCACGATCGCCCGCTCGCTCATCAACGAACCCCGCATCCTGTTGCTGGACGAGCCCACCACGGGGCTCGACCCGCAGGCCCGGCACATCCTCTGGGACCGGCTTTTCCGGCTCAAGGAACAGGGTGTCACGCTGATCCTCACCACGCATTACATGGACGAGGCCGAGCAGCTGTGCGACCGGCTGATCGTGGTGGACAAGGGCAGGATCATGGCCGAGGGGTCCCCGGCGAGCCTGATCCGTGAATACTCCACCCGCGAGGTCCTGGAGCTGAGGTTCGGTTCCGAACGCAACGCCACGATCGGCGCCGAACTCGCGGGAATCGGCGAGCGGCTCGAAACCCTGCCGGACCGCGTGCTGATCTACGCGCATGACGGGGAGGCGGCCCTGGAGCAGGTCACCGCCCGGGGACTGCGCCCGCTCACCTCCCTCGTCCGCCGCTCCTCGCTGGAAGATGTCTTCCTGCGCCTGACCGGCAGGAGCCTCGTTGACTGAGCGCGCGGCGCCGCCGCCACCGGCAGCGCCGCTGCGGGCCCACTCGCCCGGCGTGGCCGCCGCCCGCGCCCGGCGCTGGGGGGCGTTCTACTACGCCGAACATGTCCTGCGCGTGATGAAAAGCTACGGCTGGACCATCGTGATGTACGGCGTGGGGCAACCGGTCGCGTACCTCTTTGCCATGGGCGTCGGCCTGGCCACCCTCGTGGACACGAACACCACCGCGGTGTTCGGCGGGGTCAGCTACCTGACCTTCATCGCGCCCGCCCTGCTCATTTCCGCCGCGGTCATGACGGCCGCGAACGAGTTCACCTTCCCGGTGATGGACGGCTTCAAATGGCGCCGGGTCTACTACGGCCCGCATGCCTCGCCGCTGACCCCGGAACAAATCGCCGGCGGACACATCCTGGCCGTGACGGCGCGCTTCGGTGTGCAGTCGGCGATCTACTTCGCGGTCGTGGCGTTGTTCGGGGCCTCGCCGGGCGGCTGGGGCTGGGTCTCGATCCTGGTCGCCGTGCTGGCCGGGCTGTCATTCGGACTGCCGCTCATGGCCTACGCCGCCTCGATCAAGCAGGACAAGGGCCAGTTCGCGATGGTGATGCGCTTCGTCGTGATGCCGCTGTTCCTGTTCTCCGGCACCTTCTTCCCGCTCGAGAGCCTGCCGCTCGCCGTGCGCTGGATCGGCTGGATCTCCCCGATCTGGCATGGCACGGAGCTCGGGCGGGTGTTCAGCTACGGCTACCAGGAAGCGCCGCTGCTGACCGCCGTCCATTGGCTGTTCCTGGCAGCCCTGGCTGTCGGGGGATGGCTCCTCACGAAACGCCAGTTCGCCGCGAGGATGGGTTCATGAGCGCCGTCGCGGCACCGCACAGCGTCACCGATGCCGCCCGCAACCGGCGCTT
>JBFGBS010000564.1:0-2125 GCA_041567475.1 Arthrobacter sp. | reverse complement strand
GGCGGCGACCATAATGACCGGGTCGTTGTGCTTGACCGAGATCTTGAAGTCGTAGAAGCCGTGTTCCTCGAAGAGCGAGGCCTCCCAGACTGCGGACTCGACAAGTGCCTCCGGGGTTGCCTTGCCGTATTTCTTCAGGATGCCGGGCTCGAGCGAACCGGCATTGACGCCAATCCGGATCGAGGTGCCGTGGTCTTTGGCGGCGCGTGCGATTTCCTTGACCTGGTCATCGAACTTGCGGATGTTGCCCGGGTTGACCCGGACCGCGGCGCATCCGGCCTCGATGGCGGCAAAGACATATTTCGGCTGGAAGTGAATATCCGCGATCACGGGGATCTGGGATTTCTTCGCGATGATCGGCAGTACTTCCGCGTCCTCGGCCGTGGGGCAGGCAACGCGCACAATGTCGCAGCCGGTTGCCGTCAGTTCGGCGATCTGCTGCAGGGTGGCGTTGATGTCCGTGGTGGGCGTGGTCGTCATGGACTGGACGCTGATCGGCGAGTCGGAACCGACCCCGACGGAACCCACTTTGATTTGCCGGGTTTTCCGGCGGGGGGCGAGGACGGGGGGTGGTGCTGAGGGCATTCCCAGGCTGACCGAGGTCACATGGACTCCTTATGGCTCAAAAGTTCGCGGGTCTGTTGGCGTGACGGGCTAGGCAGCGTGCCCGGCCAGCAGGCCGGTCAGAGGGGCCCAGACGGTGGTGCGGGTGCCGGCGATGGCACCGGCGGTTGCGAAGGGATCCTGCTTGAGGATTCCGTTCAGCGCCGCTTCGTCGGCCGCCTTGAGGATGAGGAGGGCGCCCGCGCCGTCCCCGTAGGGTCCGCTCGCGAGCAGGACGCCGTCATCGGCCAGCCCGGCCGTCCACTCACGGTGCGCCGGCCGGCTGGCGTCGCGGACCTCGGCGGATTCGGCATCGTAAACATACTCCACAGCAAAAACAGTCATAGGAATACAGTATCCTCCCGTGTGACGGGTTCCCATCCGGGCTAGGCCAGGAGGAAGATCCTGGCCAGCACCGCGACGCCGGCGGCCCACAGCATGGAGGTGAGCGTGCCGATGATGAACCGCTCCGCGGCGACCGGAGTGCCCTTGAGTTCCGCGAAGCGGCCCAGTCCCTTGATCGCTACGACGTAGGCGATGGCCACTGGTTCGCCGGCGAGGATCGCGAGGGCGACCGCTACGCGTTCGAGGATGCCGATGATTGCCCCGCCCCGCAGGATACGGGCGCTCGCGGCGGCATCTGCCCCCGGCGGCGTCGAATCCACCGGCTCCCCTGCCGGCTGCCGCGCCGCTGTTTCGTTGCCGGGCCCGGGACCGGCCGCAGGGTCCTCGATGGAGCCGGCACTCACACCGGCGGCGGCATCCGCCCGGTCATCGATGGTCCGGGCGAGCCGGAAGACCAGGGCCGTGACGGGCCATCCGGCGAGTCCGGCCGTGAGCAGTGCCGCGGCGACCCAGAGCGCGTTCACAGGTTTCCCGCCGTCGTACGGTCCGGGAGGTGGTGTAGCTCCCGTGCAGCGTCATCAGTTCCGGTGGCCAGGCGGTGCGCCCAGGACAGCAGCACTTCCGCGGCCGGCCTGGCCGCCCATTCTTCCTGCCAGCCCGAGCGGAGCAGGGCACGGCTTACGGACTGTTCGGTAATCCCGAGGATCCCAGCCGCGATTTTTTGCGTACCGTGCGTGCCGGCGTGGCCGTCCTGCGCCGAACGCAGCGCATCCACGACCTTCCACTGCGCCGCCGTCCGGTCCTGGACCAGCCGGCCGATGAGCCGGAGGACCGCCTCGGCGTTCGCGGAGGCCTCGGCGACGCCGTCGCGCGGGCTTTCGCATGCCACTGCGAGCGGGACGTGGGCGGACGCGGCCTTGGCGCGGTCCACGGCGGCCCTGGCGGCCACAAAGGCGGCACCGGAGCCCTCCCGCGGGCTTGCGGGCAACGGCCGGCGCACGTCTCCCACGCCGATCCCGACATACCAGCGGCCGTTCCGCAGCGCCTGCAGGGCGATGGCCACCACGTCCCCGGGGCCCTCGACGACACCCTGGACCTCATCGCCGACCGAGCGCTCGAAGCGGGCGGCCGTCAGCGGGCTTAGGGCCGCCAGGAGTTCCGGGACCCGGTCCACGTC
>JBFGBS010000563.1:0-2133 GCA_041567475.1 Arthrobacter sp. | reverse complement strand
GGCGGCCAGGGCGTTGACGGCGCACACTGCGGCATACTCCTTCGCCGCTTCCGGCGACACGGTGGGCTCGTCGGAAGACGCCTCCGTGCCGGTGGAGACCTTGCCCGTGGCCTCGAGCCGGCCGCCGATGAACGGCAGCTGACCGGAGGTGTAGACGTGGTTGCCGGAGATCACCGCGGGAACGTAGGCAGCCACCGGGGCTGCCACCTCGGGCAGGGTCAGGCCCAGTTCCGCCAGCCGCTGCTCGACGGCGGACGGTCCCACCGCCGTGCCGGCGTTCGCTGCGTCACTTACGGCGGTGTTTTCGGAGCCTTCCGGCGAGGCGGGCGCGGCTGCTGCTGGGGTGCTCATGGCTACTGCTTCTCCCGCTTCAGGTAGGCGACCAGACCGTTTCCATCCGGTCCCGTGATTACTTGTACAAGCTCCCATCCGTCTTCGCCCCACTGATCCAGGATCTGCTTGGTGGCGTGGATGATGAGCGGAATCGTGGCGTACTCCCATTTGGTCATGAGCTAAAGACTAGTCCTTGCCGGTAAAGTGGAAAACATGGCGACTGGCAAGAACCCTTTATTCGACACTGCCACCACTCTCGGAAAGCTCATACTTTTCCTTGGCGTGAGCAGCATTTGTGGTGTCCTCGTGGCGGGGCTCCTGGTCCCGGCGGCTGCCGTTTCCGGCAGCGCCGCAAGCGGATCCATCCAATTCTTTGACACCCTGCCGGCGGAGCTGAAAGTTGAGCCGCCCAGCCAGTCGACCACGATTCTGGCCTCCGACGGCAGTGTGATCGCCAACCTGTATGCCGAGAACCGCACCCGCGTGTCGCTCGACCAGATGTCGCCGTACATCAAGGACGCTGTCATCGCGATCGAGGACACCCGGTTCTACGAGCACGGCGGCGTGGACACCACGGGCATCCTGCGTGCCCTGATCAGCACCGCACGGGGCAACCGGCAGGGCGCCTCGACCATCACGCAGCAGTACGTGAACAACGTCATCAACTCCTCCCTGGAAGCCGAGGGCAAGAGCGACCAGGTTCTGCTGAACGGCGTCAATAAGGGCGTCGGGGACAAGCTCCGCGAAATGAAGCTGGCCATCGCCCTGGAGAAGGAGTTCAGCAAGGAGCAGATCCTTGAGGGCTACCTGAACATCGTGTTCTTCAACCGGGACGCCTACGGGATTGAGGCAGCCTCCAAGTTCTTCTTCAGCACCACCGCCATGGACCTGACCCTGCCGCAGGCTGCCCTGCTGGCCGGCCTCGTGAACAGCCCGTCGTTCTACGACCCCATCACGAACCCGGATAACGCCAAGACCCGGCGCGACCTGGTGCTCGGCGCCATGGTCGGCCAGGGCAAAATCACCCAGGCCGATTACGAGGCGGCCGTCGCGACCCCGGTGGAAACCAACGTCACCCCGGCCCGCCAGGGCTGCGCGTATTCGCCGATCGCACCGTACTTCTGCGACTACGTCCTGCACTTGCTCCTCAATGATCCGGCCTATGGCGAAGACGCCGCGGAACGTGAACGGAAGATCTTCCGCGGCGGCCTGACCATCAAGACGACCCTGGATCCCAACGCCCAGACGGTCGCCCGCGAACAGGTCAACGCCTCGGCGGGCGCGAACCCGGACAAGTGGGGCGCCTCGCTGGTGTCAGTGCAGCCCGGCAGCGGCAAGATCGTCGCCATGGCGCAGAACACCGTCTGGCTTCCCGAAGAGGGCAGGTTCAACCAGACCCAGAACTTCAACGTGGACGTCCTTGATGCCCGGGGCAACGACCTCAACGGCCTCGGCGGGTTCCAGCCCGGCTCCACCATGAAACCCTTCACGTTCGCCCAGTGGCTCAACGAGGGCAAGTCCATGAACACCCAGCTGAACGGCGCCGTCCGGCGGTATCCGCAGAACTTCCCGTGGCGGAATACCTGCCCGGCGCCCACCATCGGCTCGTACGACGCCAGCGATGGCGGCAAGGACCTGCAGAACGCCGAAGAGGGCTACTACAAGTACATGTCCGTCGTGGACGGCCTGGCCAACTCCATCAACACCATCACCTTCGCCACCGCCGCCCAGGTGGACCTGTGTGGAATCCAGAAGATCGTGGACGCCGTCGGCATCCACGGCGGCCTGCCGACCGCCGAG
>JBFGBS010000562.1:0-2133 GCA_041567475.1 Arthrobacter sp. | reverse complement strand
TCGACGTGGACACGATGGTCTGGTCCAGCGAGGACAGGAACATGCCGAGCATGAGGCCCACCATGACGGTGATGGTCTGACGATGCGTCAGGACCTCACCGGGGGCGCGGGTGGCGGCGGATTTGGACATGGCTGCTCCAGATGGACGAAGGGGAGGCAAACAAAGATAGTTGCTTTCAGTAACTATCTTAGGCGCGTGTTTGTTCCCGGCGCCAGACATTTGTCCCGCGAAGGCCGTGAACTACGGCGCGGGCAGCGGCTGCCGCGGCGCCTCTAGCAGGGCCTTTAGCAGGGCCTCCAAGACTTACCGCCCGGCGCGTAGCACCGCGGCCCGGTATATCCGGGGTAGGGGTTCGAGGCGACCGGAGGAACGTATACAGGCGGCACGTACACCGGCGGAACATAAGGGGCCGGGGCAGGAGGCAGGTTTCGGATGCGCTCTGCTTCTGCTGCCGCTGCTGCCGCCGCCGCTGCGGCAGCCAGGCGCGCAGCTTCCTCAGCCTGACGGGCTGCTTCGGCAGCCGCGGCGGCGTCCGCAAGGTCTTTCTTCTTAGTCGTGATGGCATCTTGATGCCCTGCGCCCGATGATGCCGCGGCGTCCAGTCGATCCACTAGTACAGCTAATTGGGCTGGCTCATAGGCTGCCCAATGCATGCGGTCCTTCGTCGACGCAGCCGCCTTGAGGGTGCTGATCGTCGCCAGCGCAGCCACGAGCCCCGCGTGTCTCTGGTCAAGATTGGAGACCGAATCGGAAAGCGGCTCGGCCACAATCGCTTCGATGGTCTCCGATGCTTGTTCGACTTGTTGTGCCGGCAGGCACGGGACATCTGCTGAGTTCAGACCGACGCCGGAGGTGCGGGACTCAGCGAAAGCTTCTTCCACCGGCGGATAAAACTTCTTGTTGGGTTCGATCAGCACCGGAACTCCGAGCCCTAGCCGGGCGACTTCCGCGTTGACGAGGATCCCGTCGGTGTTGAAAACGCCGGCCAATGTGCGCCCGTACTTGTCCAGCGGTTCGACGTCCAACTCAAGCCTGACTCTGGAGCCGACGGGTAATAGCTGTTCAAGGCCCTCGGTTGCTTCAAGGCCGAGGCATTCCACGGGCGAATCTGGGTCCTTGGTTTCTGGCGTGTCCACATTGAGCAGGCGCACGGTTGTTGCCCGGCCATCCACAGCGGCCTCGAACGTATCGCCGTCAATGACGCGGATTACCGTCGCCAGGCCAGTCTCGGTGGCGGCAGCGCTCGCCTCCGAGCCTGTCTCGGGCGGTGCGCATGAAGACAGGGTCAAGACTGTTGCGATGACGAGGGTGGTCGCTTTGGCGCGAGCGACAAAACGCAGTTCGTGTGACGTCAAGATGTATTTCCCCCAAGAAATAATTGAACTCGGCTCTTAGATCAGAGTGTTCCCGGTTAGACACTACTGCTCAGACGAAGCAGTCGCCGCACCCGGCAGCCGATCACGGGCCTGACGTATAGTGGACTCGACTTGCCGCCGGAGCGCCGTGGGGGATTTCTCCCGGCCGCCGAGAAAAAACGACCCCCGGAACGCTGCTGATGAAAGAACTCCACTCAGACCTTCCACCGATGGCCCCCGCCCCCACCCTGCCCCGGCAGCGGCTGCGCTACCTTCGGATCCTCGAGGTCGCCGCGGGGGCTGCCCGCAAGGGACTCGACTCGGTAGTGCTGTCCGAGGTCGCGGCAAAAGCGGATGTTCCCCTGGGTACGCTCTATCGCTATTTCCCGTCCGCAACCCAGCTGATGCTGGCCCTGTTCCGCAAGCAGTTGGGCGAGCTGCACGAAGGAAGTCCCTCGCCCGCGGGCAAAGCTCCCGCTCATGCGTTGACCGGTGTTGCGATGGAGATATTCCACATGCGTCTGATGCAGCCTGCCGTTGAACAGTGCCTGACCCGGGCCGTGTATATCAAAGACGCGGACATCACAAAGCTCCTCCGGGAGATCGACGCCGCTGCCGAAAAGGCCGTCACAGCGGCAAGCGGCGACGCCGTGGTGTCCCGCGTCGTCCTGCTGGCCGTCACCGGGCTGGTCCAGGCGGTCCGCTGCCGCCGGCTGTCGCTCTTCGAGGCGGAAGAGGACCTCAAGAAGGCCTGCTCATTGCTGGCCAGGGCAGGCG
>JBFGBS010000561.1:0-2138 GCA_041567475.1 Arthrobacter sp. | reverse complement strand
GAGGATTCCGGCCGGGCTTCGTCTTCATGGGTGTACACACATCAGATCGTCCCCTGAGGAGAGGGTTCCCATGGCAGAGCAACAGTCCCCGTCCGGATCATCCGGCGGCGCGGTTACCGCATCGTCGGGGCAGGAAGACACTGCGGTGCAGGCGAAGAAAATGGACGCATTACACACAGACCGCGGTGACACCACGATCGAGGAAGGTGTGGTGCAGAAACTGGCGGGGATGGCGACCCGCGAAGTTCCCGGCGTGTATGCCATGGGAAGTGCCGGACGGCGCGCCTTCAGCGCCCTGGCGGAACGGATTCCCGGATCGCAGACGAACGTCAGCGGCGGAGTCAGCGTGGAGAAGGGCGAGCGCCAGACGGCGATCGATGTGTCCATCGTGGTGGAATACGGCATCTCCATCGTGGAGATCAGCAACAACATCCGCCGCAATGTTATCCAGTCCGTGGAACACGCCACCGGCCTGGAAGTTCTCGAAGTCAACATCCATGTCACCGACGTCCATCTGCCCGGTGATGAGAATTCGGCGGAAGAGCCCAAGCCTGATCGTCTCCAATAGCCGGCGCGACTGCCTGAACCCGGCGGGCAGGGTCCGGGGCGGAGAACGGGAAGGAAGAAAATCTGATGTCCACTACACGTTGGTGTTTGACCGTGGGCCTGGTGCTCGGCATTGTCCTGGCGTTCGGCGGGTGGCTCGCGCTCCTGATAGTTGTTTTGTTCGGTCTGGTCGGGCTCATCGTCGGCCGGGTCGCGGACGGGAAGCTGGATCTGAACGCCCTGTTCGGCAAGGCTTCGAGCCGATGAATGCCGGGGCCCATGCCCTGCCGCCGGAGCCGCCCGGTTTTCGCCCCGCCGTCGGCGCGGGCAACGTCTCCCGGGGACGGACCGAGCTGGAGGTGAAGGTGATCGAAAAGATCGCCGGCGAAGTCGCCCGGGAGGAGTCCGCGTCCGGCGGCGCGTCCGGGGGTTTTCTGGGCATTGGCACCCACGCAGACATGTCGGCACGTCCCAAGACGTCCGTGGAACTCACGGGCAATGTTGCGGCCCTGACGATCGAGGTGGCCATGCCGTATCCGGCGCCCTTGCGCCAGGCGGCCGGGCACCTGCGGCAAAGAATCATGGCGCGGGTCACCGAACTCACGGGGGTGGAAGTCAGACAGGTGGATATCCGCATCCTGTGGCTCAAGAGCGGCAGGGACGCTCCTGCCCGCCGGGTACTGCTATGAGCGGTGGGTCATGAGCGACGTCCAGCGACTCCGGCACCGCCCGGGACGCACCGGACCGGCCATCGGGATGGGGATAATCCTGCTGGCGGTGGGAGTGTTCCTGGTCTGGATCAGCGCGACCCGGCTGTTCGGTGAGGCCTGGCCACGATTCCTGCACGATTCCCGGGACTGGCTGACGGCATTGACCTGGAACCGCCCGGAAATGTGGGGATTGGGCGTTGCGGCGTGCCTGCTGGGGCTCATCCTGATCCTGGCGGCCGCGGTGCCGGGCCCCTTCAATGCCCTTCCCCTCAGGGGCCCGGGCGGCGATCCCGACGCTCCGAACCAGTCCGGGGCGGGCCGCGAGATCGTGATGACCCGGCGGGGAGCTGCCCGTCTGGCGTCAGCGCGCTGCGCCGCGATCGATGGCGTCGGATCGGTCACGGCCACGGCCACCGCCACCAGGATCCACCTCAACGTTGAGACGCCCCTGCATAAGACCTCGCAGCTCCAGGCGCGGATCGTCGGCGAGGTCCGTGAGCACCTGGCCGCGGCAGGCCTGGAACCGCTACCGAAGGTCTCGGCCACCGTCCGGTCGCGAAACTGACCGCCCACCTGCCAGCCGAAACCAACCACCAGAACCAATGACGAGATGAGGGCCGCCACATGGGACAGCACGCGGGAACGTTGAACCGGGTCTGGCTGTTTGTCCTCGGTTTCCTGTCCCTCATCGCCGGCGTCCTCCTTCTCCTGCAGGCCAACGGGCTGCTGGCCAGCCTGACCGGTTTGGCCGTGGCGGACCCCGGTTCCCGGGTCATCAGCGGAGACCTGTGGGCAGCGGCAGGCCGCCCCGAAACGGCGGTGATCCTGTGGATCGTGGGAATCATCGCGGCCCTGCTGGGTCTGTTGTGGATCCTCGCCCAG
>JBFGBS010000560.1:0-2139 GCA_041567475.1 Arthrobacter sp. | reverse complement strand
GTCCCGGGCAGGGGCGCCGCGATGGCTTTGACGTACAGCGCTTCCACACCGTCATGGTCCGCGATGTAGGCGATCCTGCCGTCGCCGAACGGACGCGGCAGGCGGGCCCGGACACCCGGGGTGGCTTCGAGGACACGGGAGGGGCCATCCTTGTGCCGCAGCCAGTGCACGGTGCCGTGGGCTTCGACGGCGCTTGAGCCGCCGGCGCGGTCGGGGACGACCTCGCCGAGGTGCCGTGCCGGTTGCAGCAGGGCGGGACGGCGGGACTGGGAGGCAGAGCCGAGCGAAATCTCGAGCTTGACCGGATCGCTGCCGAGGTCGGTCAGGAGCCATAGCTCACCGGCTGATTCAAAGACCACACGCTTGCCGTCAGTGGCCGCGTGCCGGACATAGAAGTCCTCGTTGTCGGTGTGGCGGCGCAGGCCGGTCCCGTCGGGCAAGACGGAATAGAGGTTGCCGTAGCCTTCGTGGTCCGACAGGAACACGATGCGTCCCCTGACCCACATCGGGTCGGTGAGGTTTCCGTCCAGTTCGGCGGCGAGCCGTTCAAACTCGCCGTTTCCGTCACTGTCGATCCAGAGCTTGCCGGCGGCGCCGCCGCGGTACCGCTTCCACCAGGCCGGCTCACGGGAGAGGACGCTGGCCAGGACCACGGGACGTTCGTCGCCGACGACGGGCCCGAAGGCGATGGACTCGACCGGGCCGAAGCCGAGCTCCTTCGCCCAGCCGCCGCTGACCGGCAGGCTGTACGCGTGCGTGTGGCGGCTGTCGGACTGCTTGAATGCGCTGGTGACCACGATGTCGCCGTCGGGGGTGAAACCCTTGACGCGCGTAGTGCTGTGGCCGAAGTAGCTCAACTGGCGGTAGCCGCCGCCGTCGACGTCCGCGACCACCACTTCCGGAGCCGCGCCCTGGACCACAGTCCAGACCAGGTGTTTCCCGTCGGGCGTAAAGCGCGGGTTCCGGGCCGGCAGCTGCAGCGAGGACACCCGCCAGGCGCGGCCTCCGCCGAGGGGCGCAATCCAGACATCGTCCTCGGCCACGAAGGTGACCAGGTCGCCATGCACATGCGGGAAGCGGAAGTAACTCGAAGAGGTCATCGTTAGATCATAGTCAACCGAGCCCGGTGCGTTCCGGAGGTTTCGCCGCCGTGCCGGGCATGGTGAGATGGATCATGCGAATCATTATTGCCGGCGCCTCCGGGCTG
This sequence comes from Arthrobacter sp., assembly GCA_041567475.1. GTDB lineage: Bacteria > Actinomycetota > Actinomycetes > Actinomycetales > Micrococcaceae > Arthrobacter. The sequence goes on along the minus strand of JBFGBS010000560.1, from coordinate 932 downwards.
ATCGGGACGGCATTGTCCAGGAGTCTGCGCAGCAGCGGGCACGACGTCGTGGCGCTGGTCCGCCGGCCGGCGGCATCCTCGTCGGAGGTGCAGTGGAATCCTGCAAAGGGCCGGATCGATGATCTTGCGCTGCAGGGTGCGGACGCCGTGATTAACCTTTCTGGCGCTGGAATCGGCGACCGGCCGTGGACCCGGGCACGGATCGCAGAACTCCTTGCCTCGAGGGTAGGTCCGACCCGTACGTTGACGGCAGCAATGGCCCGGATGGATGTCCCGCCTGCCGTGTTCCTCAGCCAGTCGGCGTCCGGCTATTACGGCAGCGCCGGACCCGTGGTGTTGCGCGAGAATGCGCCCGCGGGGAACGGAACGCTGGCCCGCATCTGTCGTGAATGGGAGGCCGCGGCGCACGAGGCACCCGCCGGTGTCCGGGTTGTCACGCCGCGTACCGGTGTGGTGCTCAGCCGCTCCGGCGGCGCGCTGGGCCGCCTGATGCCGCTGCTTCGCCTCGGAGTGGGCGGTCCACTCGGCAACGGTCGTCAATACTGGCCGTGGGTAACACTGCCGGATGTGGCCGGCGCGTTTTCGTTCCTGCTGACCGCGCCGGTGAGCGGGGCGGTCAACCTGTGCGCTCCGGAAAGCGCGGATGTGAACTCCCTGATAGCGGGACTGGCCAACGCGCTGCACCGCCCGGCTTTCTTCCGGGTCCCTGCGCCCGTGCTGCGGATTGTGATGGGAGAACTCGCCGACGATCTGCTCCTGGCCAGCCAGCGGATGGAACCGGCGGTACTGGCCGAGGCCGGGTTCGAATGGCAGCACCCCGCGCTGGCCCAGGCCGCGGCGTGGGTTGCTGCCCGGGACTGACGGGCTGGCTCGACGCGCGGAACGCTCTACGGAGCGGTTATGTTGGTGACCCCTGGCGGCAAGTTGGTGAC
>JBFGBS010000559.1:0-2150 GCA_041567475.1 Arthrobacter sp. | reverse complement strand
CAAAGACGCTTCGTTCCAGGACATGGCCTCGGACTCTGAAACTTCTGCATGCAACCAGTCGAATGCATAGCAGGCTGCAGCGGCTCGCATCTCCTTGCCCAGCCCTTCGCCTTGACGCGATCGCGTAATCCACGATGCCGTTTTGACGGTCTTAAGGGCAGCAAAGTCGCGGGCGCTAAGATTCTGGCATCCCACAAAGTCTCCACTTCGCCAGACTCCTAACAGCAATTTCCACGACGTTGGTGTGGCCTCAGCCCGGGCACGCCAGAAGCGTTGGGCCATGGAGGCTCCGAGTTCTTCCTTGGGAAGTTCCGCCCAATTCGAGCTAAACGGATTCATACCGGGTTCGCACAGCTCATGAGTGCGCGGCATGATGTGGCCATCCGTTGTCTTCCCCCCACAGCGCTCCTCGAGCTGGAACGCCTGTCTACGGATCATGACGCAGCGGCGATGTAGGACGTCGGGTGGGCCATCAGCGGTAAGTCCGTCGCGAAGTCGTCGTAGCGATTGAGCATGCCCGTGACTGTCCGTTTGTTCTTGATCCCCGTGCTGAGCGGAGGGAATGGCAATGGTCCGCAGGGACTTCAACCTTGGCAGACACGCATACGTTGGCTTCGACTGGCGCGCCACCCGTACCAGCCGGTCCCTCCCCACAGGAGCCTGCTGCTTCGACTTTCTACGGCGACGACCTTGGCGTGGCCGGCGGTGAAGTCCAGGGTCTTCCGGCAACTGAAGTCCTAAGCGTCAGGCGCATGGGGCACCATTCCCGATTCCGACAGTCCACGTTCATGGCTTCCTCCAAGACAGCATCCTCGCCCAGAACCGGGAGTCATCGCGATGCTCCGGGCGGATCTGGACGCTCCGCGGAAACAAGGCCATACCGGTCAACGGATTCTTGACCGCCTGATTGACGAGCATCAGGCGGTGATCTCACACTCCACCGTCCGCCAATGAGTGACGGCCCGCAGGAGCACCATCTCCGTGGAGTCAGGAGACGCTCCGGTGGAGGTCTTTGAGCCCAGGAACAAACCCCGGTGCGGAAGGACGTTTACGGGGACGGACGGCAGCGCGTGCAGAACGAACGCTGGATGCTGTTCAAGTCCCACGACGGGTTCGACGCCGCCCACGATGAACCGGGCCTACGGGGCTGATCGCAGTTGAGGATCTAATGGAGGTCTGAATCCGCCGGCCTCAAGCAGCGATCGGGCGGTGTAGTTGGCAAGGTTGCGGAAGCCGAGGGCGGACCTGGGGAGGTGTTCGAGTCTGCCATTGAGTGCTGCATTAGGACCGTTACTGGTGCCGGGGCGGTCCAATATGCGAGCACGTCTCCTGCATGGAATCTCAGCGTCCGGCCGAGCGTCATGATCTCGTTCAGCGCGGCGGCAACGCCGGCACTGATCGCGCGACCAGAGCTTGCATGAGCTGTTTACCCTGGGTGCCGCCGGGCGGCGTAGAGCCGGTCTCTGGACCGTCCGTTGTGCCCGATGGTCTGCCGTCGAACGCGCTGACGGCAGCTGTCCAGGGCATCGCCGGCAAGCCGGATGACATGAAACGGATCCATAACCTCGACCGCGGGAGCTCCTTAGCCGCTGCGGCCTGGAACCCGGTGAACCCATCCATCGCAACGACCTCGACCCCTTCCGTCCAGACCTTGGGCCGGCCGCCAAGCCAGGACTTGAAGACCTGTGTCGAGCGGCCCTCGATCCTGTCCGGCAACCGTGCCGGGCCGGTCCCGTCCCGAACCGGGGTGAGGCCGATGATCACGGTGACGTACTTGTCCCCGTTCCGGGTGTGCCGCCACCCGGCCGCGTCCGGTGCGCCTGTGACGGCGGACCGCACGAACGGCACCAGTCATCCGGATCAACGGCACGGCATTCCAACAACGCCCGGCCAGGGGCAAGACGGTGCCCGGCAGCTTCGAGCCCAAGCTCATCGAGCCGGCAGAACGTAGTCAGGTCAGGAGCCAGGAAGATGGCGTCAGACACGGCGAGGTCGGACGGCTTCGAAGGCACTTCCTCTCCCTGTCCCGGCGGTGGCAACCCTAGCGGAGCACAACGACAAGCCAAGGTGTCAGATGACGCGAAGGCCCGGCGCAGGATCTCCGAGCGGCTGCGGACCATCGGCCAGGACTTTGCCGCCGAACAGTCTTT
>JBFGBS010000558.1:0-2158 GCA_041567475.1 Arthrobacter sp. | reverse complement strand
CGGGACTACGTCTACACCGAATGGGACGGCGTAAAACACTTCACCGAGGACTTCCTGGCAGGACTGGGCTCATGACGTCCGGCCGGGCCACGATCACCCACCCTATTACGATCGGGAGCCCGGAATTCCAGGCCGACCCGTACGCGCACTACGCGTGGCTGCGGGAAAACGCCCCGGTCTACCGGGGACGGATGACGTATTTGGGCGAGCAGGACCTCTGGCTGGTCTCACGGTACGACGACTGCCGGGAGCTGCTGACCGACGACCGGTTCCAGCGCTCGCCGGGTGGGCAGGGTCCGGGCATCCTGGCGCAGTTCCCGGAAGCGGTGCGGGAGACAATGCGGCTGCTCACGACCTCGAGCATGATCTACGCGGATGGCCCCGCGCACCGGCGCCTGCGCGGCCTGGTCTCGAAGCCCTTCACGTCGCGTGCGATCGCCCGGATCGGGGACCGGGTCGGCGAGCTCGCCCACGGCCTGCTGGACCGGCTGGAACCGGCCGGTCGGATCGACCTGCGGGAGGATTTCGCGCTGCCGATCCCGTCCACCGTCATCAACGAGATGGTGGGGGTCCCGCTCGCGGACCGGGGCCGGTTCGAGCAGGGAGTGCAGGCCCTCATCGCCGGCATGGCCTCGCTCGGCCAGGACGCCTGGTTGCGGGACATGAATGAGCTGACCGGGCTGGTCCGCACGCTGATTGAGCACAAGCGGTCCGAGCCGGGCGAGGACATCCTGACCGGGCTGATCCACGCCGAGGAAGAAGAGGACCGCCTCGACGACGACGAGCTGGTGGCGATGGTCTTCCTTCTGGTGGCGGCCGGCTACGAGACCACCTACCACTTGATCACCAACGCCGTGGTCACCCTGCTGGACCATTCGGACCAACTGGCCCGGCTCCGCGCCGCGCCTGACGACGACGGCCTGTGGCACAGCGCGGTGGAAGAAATCCTGCGCTACAGCAGCCCGGTCGGCGGCACCAAGCCGGTCACCGCAGTCACGGATGTCAGCTGGCACGGCGCCGTGATTCCGGCCGGAGCTTCGGTAGTGCCGTTGCTGGACGCGGCCAACCGTGATTCCGCGGCGTTCGAGGACCCGGACCACTTCGACATCGACCGCCACCCCAACAACCACCTCGCCTTCGGGCACGGCGTGCACTTCTGCCTCGGCGCGAACCTGGCCCGGCTGGAGACCCGGGTGGCGTTGGGCATCCTGTTCGAGCGGAATCCGGACCTGCGCCTGGCCGTGGACCGCTCCGCGCTGGAACTTGAACCGCTGCCGTTCTGGACGCGCTACCGCGCACTGCCCGTGCATCTGCGCTGACTGACTAGATCAGCTCATCCAGCTTCTGCCAGAACGCCTCGCGCAGGGTGCGGCGGACGCCTTGGAGGTCGGTCTTGTATTCACCGATCCGCTGCGCGCAGTCCTTCAACAGGACCCTGTCGATTTCCACCGGCAGGATGGGCCGGTCCGCGAGGAGATCATTCAGGTCCCCCTGGAACACGGTTCCGTACCAGCTCGCGGCAACGCTTTCGCCAACGTCCCGGGCGACGTCCATCGGACTGTCGTCGACGTGGGTGGCGTGGCCGGGGGACCCGCCGTAGGTGTAGACGAGGTGGGCTTCGGCCAGGTGCGGCCGCGGGGGAGCGGGATGGAAGGGTTTGCGCGGCGGGCCCGGCTTGGCCGTCGGCGGCGCCGCCGGCTTCGGGACGGGCCCGGCGAGGTGGGCCGCTGCGGGGCCGGCGGGGTGGGCTGCGCCGGGCGCCGGCGCGTCCGCGACGGGCCGTGGGGCCTCTGTCACCGACTTGGTAAAACACGCCTCGATGAGGTCCGCGGGTAGCGTGATGATGCTGTCCACCCGCAGGGCCAGGTGCTCTGCCACCGACATCACCCCGAGCCGGTGTCCGGGGTTTTCCAGCCCCACCAGCACGACTTTCATGCCGAGGTCCTGTGCTTCCTCGACGGCCTCGGCGAGGTCGTCGTCGCCGGAGACCAGGTACGCAATGGACGCAGCCCGGTTCCGGGCCACCCCGACCAGGTCCAGCCCGAGCTTGAGGTCCACGCCCTTCTGCTCACCGTTGAAGGAGATGCGGCCCAGCCGGACCTTAACGTCCGGGAGGAGCCCGATCTGCTTGTGCTGGTCGGTGAAGAGGGCGTCCTTG
>JBFGBS010000557.1:0-2158 GCA_041567475.1 Arthrobacter sp. | reverse complement strand
TGGTGGACCTGGAGCCGCGCGAGGTCCTCGTCGAGATCGACCTGCAGGCCGGAGACGCCGAGGCCACGATCTGGACGAACGACTTGACGCACGACTATGTCCACGAAAACAGCGCCTACTCCAGCTAGGGACCCACTGTGAACACCCAAACCCGCGCGACCACCTCCATGAAGGACGCCCAGGCCAAGGCCGGCACCCTCATCGAGGCCCTGCCCTGGATCCAGCGCTTCGCCGGCAGCACGATGGTGATCAAATACGGCGGCAACGCCATGGTCAACGACGAGCTCCGCCGCGCCTTCGCCGAGGACGTCGTCTTCCTGCACCACGTCGGAATCCACCCCGTGGTGGTGCACGGCGGCGGCCCGCAGATCAACGCCATGCTCAGCCGGCTCGGCATCGAATCCGAGTTCAAGGGCGGCCTGCGGGTCACCACCCCCGAGGCCATGGACGTCGTACGGATGGTCCTGACCGGCCAGGTGGGCCGCGAGCTCGTCGGCCTGATCAACTCCCACGGACCTTACGCCGTCGGCATGTCCGGCGAGGACGGCGGCCTGTTGCAGGCGGTCCGCACCGGCACGGTCATCAACGGCGAGACCGTGGATCTGGGCCTGGTCGGCGAAGTCACCGGCGTGAACCCGGAGGGCATCCGGGACATCATTGCCGCCGGCCGGATCCCGGTCATCTCGACCGTGGCGCCCGAAGTCACCGACGACGGCCGGTCCGCCGCCGGAGGCAGCCTCCAGACCACGGGACAGGTCCTGAACGTCAACGCCGACACCGCCGCGGCCGCCCTCGCCGAGGCCCTCGGTGCCTCGAAGCTCGTGATCCTGACCGACGTTGAAGGCCTCTACGCCAACTGGCCGGACCGCTCCTCGCTCATTTCCTCCCTGACCGCATCCGAACTGCGGGAGCTGCTGCCGGGCCTGGAATCGGGCATGATCCCCAAGATGGAAGCGTGCCTCAAGGCCGTCGACGGCGGGGTGGAGCGCGCGCACATTGTGGACGGCCGGTTGCCGCACTCCATGCTGCTGGAAACCTTTACGACCGCGGGCATCGGCACCCAGGTCGTCCCGGACGAGGAAGTGAACGCATAGTGGGCAGCACTGAACTGAGCCATTCCACGGAAGCCCCCATCGCTGCGGAGGCCGCCGCCACTGCGCTCATTGGTCACACCACGGGCGCGGACTGGCTGGCGCGCTACTCGTCGTCGCTGCTGGGTGTCTTCGGGACGCCGCAGCGCGTGCTGGTCCGCGGCGCCGGCTGCCTTGTCTGGGACGCCGACGGCAAGGAATACCTGGATCTGCTCAGCGGCATCGCGGTCAACGCCCTGGGCCACGCCCACCCGTTCGTCACCTCGGTAATTTCCAGCCAGCTGGCCACCTTGGGGCACGTGTCCAACTTCTTCACGAGCCCCACCCAGATCGCCCTGGCCGAGAAACTCCTCGAACTAAGCCAGGCTCCGGACGGCTCGAAGGTTTTCTTCACCAACTCCGGCGCCGAGGCCAACGAGGCGGCCTTCAAGCTGGCCCGCCGGAACGCCGGCACTGATCCGGCCGAGGGCGGGACGCCGCGCACCAAGATCGTCGCCCTCGAAGGTGCTTTCCATGGCCGGACAATGGGCGCCCTCGCACTGACTGCGAAAGAGGCCTACCGTGCCCCGTTCGCGCCGCTACCGGCCGGCGTCGTCCATATCCCCTTCGGCGATGTCGACGCGCTCCGCGCTGCCGTCGATGACACCACGGCAGCCGTCTTCCTGGAACCGATCCAGGGCGAAGCCGGGGTCCGGCCGCTGCCGGCCGGCTACCTGCAGGCCGCCCGCGAGGCCACAAGCGCCGCCGGTGCCCTGCTGATCCTGGACGAGGTCCAGACCGGCATCGGCCGGACCGGCAAATGGCTCGCCAGCGGCGACGCCGGGATTGTCCCCGACGCCGTGACCCTCGCCAAGGGGCTCGGGGGCGGGTTCCCGATCGGCGCGCTCGTCACCTTCGGACCAGCGGCCTCCGGGCTGCTGTCCGCGGGTCAGCACGGCACCACGTTCGGCGGTAACCCCGTCGCCACCGCGGCGGCCCTCGCCACGTTGCACGTCCTGGAAGACCAGCACCTCCTGGCCCATGTCCGGGACGTGGGGGAGCACCTGCGCGCCGGCCTCGCCGGCATC
>JBFGBS010000556.1:0-2159 GCA_041567475.1 Arthrobacter sp. | reverse complement strand
CGTGGCGGCCGCCGACACGCTCTGGGAACTCGCCGCCGCGGCCCCGGCCGGCTCCGACGCGCAACTGCAGTTCGTGAAGTCCTACGCCCTGCTGGCGCGCAGCGCGGCCCAACTGGACACCGTGGCCGGGCTGCTGGAGGGCGACGTGACGCTCGATGGCCTCGCGCTCGACCAGGACCTGCGCTGGGAGTTGCTCGCCTCCCTCGTCACCGGCGGGCGGGCGGGCCAGGAACGGATTGATGCCGAGCTGGTCCGCGACAACACCTCCAACGGCCAGAACGCCGCGGCCCTCGCCACGGCGGCGATCCCCACCCCCGAGGCCAAGGCTGCGGCGTGGGAGGCGATCGTGGTCAAGGGCGAGCTCTCCAACGCCCTGCAGGGATCGGCCGTGACCGGCTTCACCCGGGTCCTGGACACCGCCCTGCTGGAGCCGTACGCGGAAAAGTACTTCGACGCCGTGCCGGGGATCGTGGCCAGCCGCACGCATGCGCTCGCGCAGCAGATCGTCGTCGGCCTCTACCCCGCGCAGCTGACCACACAGGCGACCGTGGAGCGAACGGACGAGTTCCTCGCGGCATTGCCGGCGGAGTCTTCGGCGCTGCGCCGGATGATGCTGGAGAACCGCGACGGGGTGGCCCGGGCGCTGCGGGCCCGGCAGGCGGATATCGGTTAGGGAGGGGTCATGAGTCTGAATGAGCACCGGTATGCGCTGACGGTCCGCTGGACCGGGAACCGGGGCGAGGGCACGGCCTCCTACCGCGGCTACTCCCGGGACCACGACATCGAGATCCCCGGCCTGCCGGTCCTCCAGGGCTCCGCCGATCCAACGTTTCACGGTGACCGGGACCGCTATAACCCGGAGCAGTTGCTGCTGGCGGCGCTCGCGCAGTGCCACATGCTCTCGTTCCTGCACGTGGCGGTGAAGCACGGTGTGGTGGTGACCGGCTACGAAGACCGGGCCGCGGGGCTGATGCGGACCAACCGGGACGGCAGCGGCCAGTTCGAGTCGGTGACGCTCAGCCCCCGGGTGAGCGTCACCGCCCCGGTTCCCGCCGACCGCATGGAGGCCCTCCATACCGAGGCCAACCAGGTCTGCTTCATCGCCCGGAGCGTGAACTTCCCGGTGCTGCATCATCCGGAAACGGTGGTGGCGCCCGCCATCCCGTGAGCCCGCGGGGCCGGTGGCGGCGCCGGGCAGCACGTTGCGGCGCTAATCTTGAAGTTGACCAGAGTGCTAAGGAGCGCCCCCGCCGATGTACAGCATGTCCCTGCCCGAATTCCTCACGGCCCAGGAGATCTCGGCGATCAACGTCTCGGGTTTGGTCATCAGCATCGCCGTGGGCGTCTCGGCCTGGCTCGTGGCGTCATTCGTGATCGCCCGGATCACCAGGCGCGTTGCGGCCGGCTCGACGTTCTTCAAGAAACCGCATTTCCGCTGGGTGCAGCCGGCGCTGCGCGTCCTGGACCACGAGCGCCGGGTCCAGCGCGCCAACACCATCGGCTCGCTGCTGAGCAGCGTGACGGGTGTGGTCATTGTGATGATCACCAGCATTTATGTTTTTAATAGCCTGAACGTCAATATCGCACCGCTGCTGACGAGCGTCGGAATCCTCGGCGTCGCCATCGGTTTCGGCGCCCAGCAGCTCATCCGCGACTTCCTGTCCGGGATCTTCATCACCATCGAAGACCAGTTCGGGATCGGCGACGTGATCGAAACCTCCGAAGTGGTGGGCACGGTGGAGTCGGTAGGGCTCCGGATCACCCGGGTGCGGGCGGAGAACGGCACCATCTGGTACCTGCGCAACGGCGAGATCCTGCGCGTCGGCAACCGCTCGCAGGGTCCCTACCGCGCACCCGCCGAGGACCCGGCAGACAATCCCGAGGCCGGGGCGGAACCCCAGCAGAAATCCGGAGACTAACTATGACCATCCCTCTCGGCGAGCCGGCCCGGCCCAGCCAACTGACGCAGAACGGTCCGTTTACCCAGCCCGCGTACACGGACAATTTTTACGACGCCGTCGGCGGCCACGAGACGTTCGTGAAGCTGATTGACGTGTTTTATGACGGCGTCGCAACCGACCCGCTCCTACGGGCCATGTATCCGGAGGAGGATCTGGGCCCGGCCAAACGGCGCTTCCTGATGTTCCTGGAACAGTACT
>JBFGBS010000555.1:0-2159 GCA_041567475.1 Arthrobacter sp. | reverse complement strand
GGCGGAGTGTGGCTGAACTTCGTCGGCGACGAAGGCGAGGGCCGGATCCGGGCTGCATACGGCGATGACAACTACGCCAGGCTCGCGCGGGTCAAGGCCGAATTCGACCCGCACAACGTGTTCCACGGCAACCAGAACATCCGGCCGGCCAGCCTGCAATCAGCCTAGCCATGGCGCTCTGCGGGATCGCGGCAGGAGCGCGGCAGGGGCCAGAATGGTGCCTATGATCTACATCGATCCGCCGCTCTGGCCCGCCCACGGGACCTGCTTTTCGCACCTGGTTTCGGACACCTCGCTCGCTGAGTTGCACGCCTTCGCCGAGGCCGCCGGCGTCCCGGACCGGGCGTTCGACGGCGATCACTACGACGTCGCCGAAGCCCGGTACGGGGCACTCGTGGCCGCCGGGGCCATCCCCGTGGAGGGCCGGGTCCTGGTCCGCACGCTGATCGCCAGCGGCCTGCGGATCCCCGCCCGCCGACGCGGCAAAGCTTTGAAAGTGCCGCTGCTGCACCGCTGGAACGAGGCGCTCCCGGGCCAGGAGGCGCTCTTCCTGGACCTGCTGGACCGCTGGGGCGAGGAACACCGGAAGTACCACGGCCGCACCCACCTGCTCGCCGTCCTCGAGGCCCTGGACCTGCTGACGGAACCGGCCAGGCCGCCGCGGACGGTGCTGCTCGCCGCCTGGTTCCACGACGCCGTCTACCGCGGCGTCGCGGGCCGTGACGAGGAGGAATCGGCCCGGCTGGCCGAGGACCGGCTGCAGGGCGCCGGACTTTCCGCCGGCGAGATCGACGAAGTCGCCCGCCTGGTCCGGCTGACCGCGGACCACCGTCCGGGCCCGGGCGACGAGTCCGGCGCCCTGCTCAGCGACGCCGATCTGTCCGTGCTGGGCGGGGAGCCCGCCGCGTACAACCGGTACCGGGCCGCTGTCCGGGAAGACTTCGCGCACATCGGCGACGCCGACTTTGCCGCCGGGCGCGCCGCCGTCGTCCGCCGGCTCTTGACACTCGAACCGCTCTTTCACACGGCCAGGGCGCAGGAGCTCTGGCTTGAGGCGGCCCGGGCGAACCTGGCAGGGGAACTCACGGAAAAGGTTTCCTAGGACACGATCTCAGGCAGCCGCCTTAAGGTGCTCCGCCAGCCGCTCGAAGGACTCCTGCCAGCCCGCCGCATGGGAGTCGCGCTCGTCCGCAGACCTGAACGGCCCCTGGCTGAAGGTCATCCGGGTGCCGCCGTCGGCCTCTTCGAGCTCGAACGTCACCTCGGTTTCAAGGCCGCGGGTCCCGTCGGGCTTATCCCAGGCGTGCGTGAAGACGAAGAGATTCGGCGGCTCGACGTCGGTATGGACGCCGCTCCACCACAGCTGCTCCCCGGTGCCGTCCCGGACCATGCAGGCGCGGTACAGGCCGCCGATCTCCAGGTCCGTATCGATGGTTTCGCGCGGAACGTGGAAACCGTGCGGACCCCACCAGTCCGGCGCCTCGTCCGGATCCGTCAGGGCACTCCACACCGCCTCGATCGGGGCGGTGAACTCACGGACGATCACCAGCATGAGCTCCCCGCTCACCGGGGCCGGTGCAGTCATCTTTTTCTCCCTCGGCTTCCTTTGCTTGGGTACTTCTTCGGTCGGTTCGGCAGGCAGCGCCGGTGCCGGACGTGCGGCTGCCGGCTAGCGCGGACCCTTCTGATAGCCGGTCACGAAGGCTGTATGGCTCGGGACGATCTGCTTGCCCAGCGGCATCAAGGACACCGGAATGAGCTTGAGGTTGGCGATAGCCAGCGGAATTCCGATGATCGTGACGGCCATGGCGGCGGCGGTGACCACGTGCCCCACCGCGATCCAGATACCGGCCACGAGCAGCCAGATGACGTTGCCCAGCAGAACGAACAATCCGGTGCTGCCTGGCCGGTCCACAACGGTGCGCCCGAAGGGCCAGAGCGCGTAGGCGGCGATGCGGAAGGAGGCGAGCCCCCACGGAATCGTGATGATCAGCAGGCAGCAGATGACCCCGGCAGCAAAGTATCCAAGTGCCAGCCACAGCCCGCCGAAAAGCAGCCAGATGATGTTCAAGAGTGTCTTCATCGCCCCATTCTCCTCCCGCCCGGGACATACGGTGCCGTGCCCTGCCGTGCCGTTCCGTGCTGCCAGACTAGCCCGG
>JBFGBS010000554.1:0-2162 GCA_041567475.1 Arthrobacter sp. | reverse complement strand
TGCTCGCCGGAAACCTCGGCTGGGGATCGCTCGGCACCGTGAAGGACCTCGCCGCCAAGATGCACACCCTGATGTCCCAGCACGGCATCGAAACGCTTTCCGCCCTGCCCGAAGCCGCGGACGCCTGAGTCTCCGGGCCGGGCACTAAAATCGTTCAGGGCACCGGCAACGGGCTCTTTTTCGTGCCCCGCCGCACACAGGAAGGTGTACGACGTTTCCGAACATTTAAGGACCACCATGAGCCCTGCACCCCAGAACCGGCAGCCTGTCGGAGTCCCCGTCGGCGGACAGTTCGCCGCGACCACCCACGCCGAACCGAGCCTGGCCCTGGCCACGTTCGCGGACACCACCGAATACGAAGCCGCGGTCGCCAGCGCCCTTTCCGCCGCGAAGGCGTACGAGACGACCGACGTCGAAGAGATGACCGACCCGGAGTTCGACCGGCTTCTGGGACGTATCGCAGCGCACGAGGAAGCGAACGGCATCGAGCCCGCCCACGACCTGCACGACACGGTCGGTCATGGCGGTGCCGCCGGCGGCGACGTCGAGCACGCCACCATGATGAAGTCCCTGGACAAGCCGGGCGAGGATGCGGTCATCGAGTTCGCCGCCAAGCACCCGTCAGCCGTCATCGAGCCGAAGATTGACGGCCTGGCCATCAGCATCCGCTACGAGGACGGCAAGATGGTCCGGGCCGCCCGCCGCGGCGACGGCTACACCGGTGAGGATGTCACCGACCGGGTCCGCGGGGTTGACGGGCTTCCCGAGTCCGCCGGCGAAGGCGACTACGAGGTCCGCGGTGAGCTGTACCTGAACGACGAGAACAAGGAGAAGGCCAACGCGGTCCGCGCTGCCGCCGGCAAGCCCCCGTTTGCGAATGCCCGCAACGGTGTCGCCGGGATGCTCAACAAGCAGGACGGCTCCTACGCCGGTCTTTTTTCCTTCGCTGCGTACTCCACAACGATCGACGAGAAGGCTGACCACCTCGAAAACATGGAGCAGCTGCAGGGAATGGGGTTCACCACCGCCCGGTCTCTGCTCCCGCAGTCCGTCCTGGACGCCGAAGACCCGATGGCAGCCATCGCGGCCCTGGGCGCCGAACGCAAAGACCTGGGCTTCCTTATGGACGGGGCTGTCCTGAAGGTCAATACCGCTTCCGAGCGTGCCGAACTCGGCGAAGGTTCCCGCGCCCCGAAGTGGGCGGTTGCCTACAAGTACCCGGCCGTTGAGGAACCGACGGTCATCGAGGACATCGAATACAACATCGGCAAGACCGGCCGGCTGAGCATCCGCGCCCGGCTGACCCCGGTCGAAGTGGACGGCTCGGTGGTCGAATACGCCTCCCTCCACAACGTCGGGCACCTCCAGGCCGCAGACATGCGCATCGGGGACACGGTGAGCTGCTACAAGGCCAACGACATCATCCCCCAGGTGCACCTGCCGCGAGCCGATCTCCGGGACGACAGCTCTCAGCCCTGGGCGCCGCCGGCGGTCTGCCCGCAGTGCTCCGAGCCGTTCGACAAAAGCACTGAGCTCTGGCGTTGCCACACTCCAGAATGTTCTGTCAGCGGCCGCATCGCGTATGCCGTCTCACGGGACGCAGGCTTCGACATCGAAGGCTTCGGAGGCTCCGTCGGTGACGCGCTCATCGAAAAGGACCTCGTCAAAGATGTCTCCGACGTGTTCTACCTGACCGTGGACCAACTCGCGGAACTGGACATGGGCGTCACCTCCACCGGGGGCACCCGCACCCTGGGGCAGAAGAACGCGGCCAAGATCATGGCCGAGATCGAGAAGGCCAAGTCCCAGCCGCTGAACCGGGTCATCACGTCCCTGTCCATGCGGTTCACCGGCCGCACCTTCGGCCGCCGGCTGGCCGCCCAGTTCGAGACAATGGAAGCCCTCCAGGAAGCCACGGTCTCCCAACTGGCCAACGTCGAAGGCATCGGCGAGAAGAAGGCCCTCGTCATCCACGAGCAGCTGAAGAAGAACGAACCGGTCATCGCCAAGCTGCGCTCCGCCGGCGTGAACATGGGCACGCCAAAGCCGAAGCCCGAGGCCGGGTCGAAGGGCCCGAAGCTGGCCAAGGCGGACGGTAAGCCGCTGAACGTGGTTGTCACCGGCTCCGTGAAGGGCGAGCCGACCCTCGCGTCGCTGTCCCG
>JBFGBS010000553.1:0-2163 GCA_041567475.1 Arthrobacter sp. | reverse complement strand
TCCGGGCGAAAACGCGGCCGGTATGGGTAGCGTGGGGAGTACGCCGACACCGGATCGCGGCGGACTGCCACTGCCCGCTCTCTACGCGAAGGACCGCTTCCATGATCGAAGCACGAAACCTAACGAAGGTCTACGGCGACAGGACTGCCGTCTCCGGCGTCAACTTCACCGTCGAGGCTGGGCGGATCACCGGCTTCCTAGGCCCCAACGGCGCAGGCAAATCCACCACCATGCGCATGATCATGGGACTGGACCGGCCGACGTCGGGCACCGCCACGGTCAACGGCATCCCGTTTGACCGGCACGCCGCCCCGCTGCGTGAAATCGGCGCGCTGCTGGACGCCAAGGCGGTCCACACCGGCCGGTCCGCCTACAACCACCTGCTGGCCATGGCCGCCACGCACGGCATCCCCCGGAAACGTGTGCACGATGTCATCGAAATGACCGGGCTGACCGAGGTGGCCAAGAAAAAGGTCAAGGGGTTCTCCCTCGGCATGGGCCAGCGGCTAGGCATCGCGGCTGCGCTGCTGGGCGATCCGCAGACGATCATCCTGGACGAACCCGTCAACGGCCTTGACCCGGAAGGCGTCGTCTGGGTGCGGACCCTGGCCAAGCACCTGGCGTCGGAGGGCCGCACGGTGTTCCTCTCGAGCCACCTGATGAGCGAAATGGCTGTCACCGCGGACCACCTGATTGTCATTGGCCGGGGCCGGATCATCGCCGACGCCCCCATCCGGGACATCATTGCCGGGCAGGGTATGAGCAGGACCCGCGTGCGCACCGACCGGCCGGAGGAACTGCAGCAGCTGCTGGCAGGAACCGGGGTGACCGTGGCGCGGCAGGAGAACGAACTCCTCGAAGTCACCGGGCTGGAACCCCGGCAAATCGCCGGTGCTGCGTTGGACAGCCGGATCATGATCTACGAACTCACCCCGCTCCAGGTCAGTCTCGAAGAGGCATATATGGAACTGACCAAGGACGAAGTCGAATACCACTCACACGTCACCGCGGGCGCAGCCCCCGCGCAGCCCGGAGGTAACTAGCCCATGAGCCACTCAGCCCTCGACGCCACTGCCGCCGGCAGCGGATCGCACACGGCCGGCGGCCGCGGGGTTCCCGACGTCGGCGCAGGTCCGTCCTTCCCGCGGGTGTTGAATTCCGAGTTCATCAAGTTCCGCACGCTGCTCTCCACGCTGATGCTGCTCGGAGCCACCTTCCTGGTCCTGGTCGGCTTCGGCGCGCTGTCGGCATGGGGGACCGGTTCGTTTTCCGAGGCTGCGGCGACAAATGAGCGGGCCGGGGCCGCCTTCGCCGCACAGGGGGCAGACCTTGCCGTGGGCGCCCCCACCTCCGGCGTCATCTTTGCGCAGCTGATCCTCGGCGCGCTCGGCGTGCTGCTGATGAGTTCGGAGTTCACCACGGGCATGGCCCGCTCCACGTTCGCGGCCGTGCCGCGCCGGACGCCGGCCTTCGTTGCCAAACTGATCGTGGTCACCGTGACGGCCTTTGTCCTCACCCTCGTCGCCGTCTTCATCGCGGGCCTGGTCGCCCTGCCGATCCTGTCCAGCTATGACCTCCCGCTGGACCTGGCGAGCTCCCAGTCGGTGAAGCTGATGCTGGTCAACAGCCTCTATGTGGCGGCCGTGGCAGCGATTGGCATGTCCCTGGGCACGCTGATCCGCAACTCGGCCGGGGGCATCATGAGCCTGGTCGGGCTGTTCTTCGTCGCACCGATCGCGTTCGCGCTGATTCCGGGCGACTTCTTCGTGGAGGCCCGGAAATACCTGCCCGGCAACACCTTGGAGCCGCTGACCGCAGTCGAGCACATTCCCGAGACCCTGGAGGTCTGGCAGGCGGCCCTGGTCCTGGGCGCCTGGGTGGTGGCCCCCGTGCTCCTGGCCGGGATCCTGCTGAAGCGGCGTGACGTCTAGGACGGTTCCGGCCCGCCTCAGCCGCCGGCGTCCGCGGGACATGCCCTCCCCTGGCGCCCACGGATGGACATAATCCCACCATGACCACTCTTGGCCCGCAGGAAGGGGCATGCTCCGCCGGCGGCCGGGGCGGCACTAGACTCGGAGCCATGCCGACCCAGAGCACAGCCGCTGACCACATCCGGGACCTCGGGGCGTATGTCACCGCGTCGCCGTCGAGCTTCCACGCCGC
>JBFGBS010000552.1:0-2164 GCA_041567475.1 Arthrobacter sp. | reverse complement strand
CCTGGCGGGCAGAGAGTTCCCCGGACCGCAGCGCATCGCGCAGCTGAACCGCCGTGAGTTCGTGGATTTCAGCCATGCGACCGCCGTCCGGGGACGCCTCGGGCCGCTGCGGCTCCGGCGGGACATGCCCATTCCCGGAGGCCACGGACGGGCATAGTGGCATTATGTCCAGTGTTCGCGGCCACGGGAGGGCATGTCCAAGGACGGCCGCTGGGCATGTCCCCTCCGGGGTGTGCCGGGCGGGGAGGCGGTGCAACCATGGACTCTCCTTCGCGCTCCCCAGAAGCGTAACCTGCCCGCCGGGTGGGACCGCCGGGTGCGGCTGGCGATACGCTGGGACACACCCCTACATCTGCGGAAAGGACGACCCATGAGCGACTTCGAAACCGTCACCGTCTCCGGTATCCCCGACGGAGCCAGCATCCTCGATGTCCGGGAGGACTATGAATGGGTCGCCGGCCATGCAGAGGGGGCGCTGCACATCCCCCTGGACCAGCTTCCGGCCCGGCTTGAGGAACTTGATCCCGACGAGGATCTCTACGTCATCTGCCGCACCGGCGGCCGCTCCACCCGGGCCGCACAGTGGCTCGTGGGCCAGGGCTACTCTGCCATCAACGTCGCCGGCGGGATGGACCAATGGCTTGAAACCGGGATGCCGCTGGTGTCCGACAACGGGCTCAAGCCCGTCGTCCTGTAACCGAAGAAGGAACATCCATGCCCGCCTCACCCGTCACCTATACGTTCCTGGGCCCCGAAGGCACCTTCACCGAAGCGGCCCTGATGCAGGTCCCGGGCGCTGCGGACGCCGTCCGTATCCCGTCCTCGAACGTGAACGCGGCGCTGGACCGGGTCCGCGAAGGCTCGGCTGATGCGGCCATGGTGCCGATCGAAAACTCCGTCGAGGGCGGGGTCACCGCGACTCTTGACGCCATCGCGACCGGCCAGGAACTGCGGATCCTCCGGGAGGCCCTCGTGCCGATCAGCTTCGTGCTGGTGGCAAGGCCGGGGACCCGGATCGAGGACATCCGCCGCATCTCCACCCACGGCCATGCCTGGGCGCAGTGCAGGCTCTGGGCCGAAAAGAACATACCCGACGCGGAATATATACCGGGTTCCTCGACGGCGGCCGCCGCGATGGGACTCCTCGAAGAGGTGGTGCACTACGACGCCGCCATCTGCGCCCCGATTGTGGCCGGCGAGCAGCCCGGTTTGGCTGTCCTGGCCGAAAATATCGGAGACAACCCGGGCGCGGTGACCCGGTTCGTGCTGGTCGGCCGCCCCGGCGAACTGCCCGGGCGCACCGGCGCGGACAAGACCACCGTGGTGGTTCCGCTGCCCGAGGACCGGCCCGGCGCGCTGATGGAAATCCTGGACCAGTTCGCTACCCGCGGCGTGAACCTGAGCCGGATCGAATCCCGCCCGACCGGGCAATACCTGGGGCACTATTTTTTCAGCATCGACGCCGACGGGCACGTGGCCGACGCGCGGGTCGCCGATGCCCTGGCCGGCCTGCACCGGATCAGCCCCGCCACCCGGTTCCTGGGCTCCTACTCCCGTGCCGACGGCATCCGGACAGAGGTCGAGGAACATACCTCGGACCGGGCATTCCGCGCGGCCCACGCCTGGGTGAAAGAAATTCTCGCGGGGGCATCGGCCGCGCCGGAGTCCGCGTCGCAAGCGCAGACAAACGCCCCATCCGGCACTTCCGCCTCCTGATAACTGTGCGTATGCTTGCCTGATCCATTGAGGAAGGCCTCTACCGGAAGGAGCAGGTCATGTCAGGGACCAGCACAGAAAATGACGGCCAGGGAATGATCGTGAACCCCAAGCCGACCGCTGAGAACCAGGACTGGGACGGCGACGACGCCGACCGCGCGGACCGGCTGCGCTTCGAAGAAGAGCAGGCCATGATCCGTGAGCAGTCCGAGGCCCGCGCCGCCAAGGCCGCCGCCGACGCGAAAAAGGCCGCCGACGCGAAGAAGCAGGCCGGCGCCTAATTCGCGTCGATGCCGTCCTTGACCCGGATCAGCAGCGACGCCGGATCAATCTGCACCGTGACCTGGGTGGCTCTGCCGAAGGTATCGCCGTCGATCTGGGTGGGCATCGGCTCGGCACACCGGATGGTCACCTTCCCTGACCGGTAATAGGTCATCACGGGCAAATT
>JBFGBS010000551.1:0-2167 GCA_041567475.1 Arthrobacter sp. | reverse complement strand
TGCTCATGCCGGACTCCCGCCGGGTTCCAGACCGGATCTGGCGGTTGAGAAATTGCTGCCTAACATGTCGCTCCTTGCCATTCATCCGGCGGTACTTGCCGCCGGCCTCTTCCAACATCAACACGCTACTGTCCCAGTTTCCCCCAATCAGAACGGTTTGGGTCGATGCCCGTGCCACGAGCGTTTCCTTGTGCCCCCGGGCGTCGCGGGGTACAAGTGACTTGGGCGTGCAACGGGGCCGCCGCGCCGAGTACGCAAACGGGGGAGAAGCGCCATGTTCCAGACTGTCCAGTCCGCCGATGGAACCACGATCGCCTATGAGCAGGCCGGGACCGGGCCGGTGCTTATCCTCGTCGGCGGGGCGCTGAACAACCGGCATTCCGCCGGCGGCCTGGTCCCGTTGCTGGCGGAATCGTTCACCGTCTTCAGCTACGATCGCCGCGGGCGCGGAGACAGCACAAACACCCTGCCCTACGCCGTCGAACGCGAAGTCGAAGACCTCCGCGCCCTCGCGGCCGCAGCGGACGGCCCCGTGCACCTGTATGGCCATTCCTCGGGAGGGATCCTGTCCCTCGAAGCGGCCGCGGCCGGCGTCCCGGCAGCGAAGGTCGCCGTTTACGAACCTCCCTATCTGACCGGCGGAGGCGATGACTGGCAGGTTTTTGTTGACAAGGTACGTTCCCTGGCGGGCAGCGGCCGCGGGAGTGAAGCGGTCGAGGCATTCTTCCGGCACGCCGGTGCCGGCTTCGACCCCGGAATGACCCAGGCGCCCTGGTGGCCGGCGCTGGTGTCCTTGGCTCATACGCTGCCCTACGACCTGACGCTCACGGCCGACGGCAGTGTCCCGGCAGACCGGTTCGCGGGCATCGGCGCACCCGTCCTTGCCCTCTACGGCGGCGCCAGTGCTCCTTGGGCGGCCGCCTCGGCCACCGCGGTGGCGGAGGCAGTGCAGGACGGGCGGAAGGAGGCCGTCGACGGCCAGGACCACGCGGTGGCGCCCGACGCCGTCGCTCCCGTCCTGCTGGACTTCTTCCGCTGACGCTCAGAGGCCGCGGCGTCCCACCCATAGCCCATGCAGCAGCGGAACTACGGACGCGATCATGAGCACGCTGCCGAGCACGCCATCGTCGGCCCGGACCACGGCACCGGCGATGAGCAGGGCGCCGAAGATCAGGGCCGAGGCCGAGCGCTGCGCGGTGCGGTCAAGCCGTGCCAGCTGCCGTTCCAGGCGCGGGTTGGCCACGGACAGAGAACCGTCCTCGATCCGGGTGACAAGCCCGTCCAGGCGCTTGGGCAAACGCAGGGCAATCCCGGCGGCGTCGAGCGCCTGCTGGGCCACGTCCTGAACGATGTTGCCGCGCTCGTCACGCAGCAGCTGCGCCGCATAGGGTTCCACCGAGTCCCACAGGTTGAACCGGGGATCCAGTGAGCTGCACACACCGGACGTCAGGGACATGGCGCGGATGATCAGCAGGAAGTTCTCCGGCAACTGGAACGGCAACGAGCGCACCAGGTCGCCGAACTCCACCGCGAAATCGACGAACTCCCGCGGGTCCACCTCGCGAAGTTCGGCGAAGCCCATTCCGCCGAACCGGGCGAAGGCGTGTGTCATGGCCCGCTCAAGCTCGGCTGTGTCGGCCGAGGCCACCAGCACGCCGACGTCGTTGATCGCCGACACGAGCCCCTTGCCGTCCCGTGCGGCGGCTGCGATCAGCAGCTTCCGCAGGCCGCTGCGGGTGCTGGGCGGGACCTGGCCCATCATGCCGAAGTCGATGAATGTCAGCTGCCAGGGGTGCTCTGCCGATGGGTCGGTAGTGGGAGTGACGAAGATGTTGCCGGGGTGCGGGTCGGCGTGGAAGAAGCCGGTCGTGAACAGCTGGTCGAACATGACGGACGCGAAGACCGGGGCGACCTGCGTCGGATCGATGCCCGCCGCCCGAAGTGCCGCCGTGTCCGTGATTTTGATGGCCGTGACATCTTCGAGGGTGAGCACCCGGCGGGTGCTCCGCTCCCAGACGACCTCGGGCACCGCCACCCTGCCGTCTCCGGCGAAATCGGCGGCGAAGCGCTCTGAATTCGCCGCCTCGTGGAGGTAGTCGATTTCCTCGAGGCTGATCTGCGCGAACTCCTCGACCAGTGCGGGCATGTCGGCACGGTTGGAGACCAG
>JBFGBS010000550.1:0-2174 GCA_041567475.1 Arthrobacter sp. | reverse complement strand
CGCCGAAGTCATCAGGCGAGGGAACGTTGTCGGACAGGGACACGCCCTGGCCGGGGTTGGTCCCCCACGTGACGAACGGTTCCAGGGTGTTGGCGTCGAGGTCCACCTCGACGTCGAACACGGCGCCGTCGTCCGTCCGCAAGGTGTTCCAGTACTCGACGGCGGCATCCCAGTCGGCACCCTGGGGCGCGTGCGGACGGCCGAACATGAAGTCATAGGTGGTCTGGTCCGGGGCCACCATCCCGGCGCGCGCGCCGGCCTCGATGGACATGTTGCAGATGGTCATCCGGGCGTCCATGGACAGCGCACGGATCGCGGAGCCGCGGTATTCGAGCACGTAGCCCTGTCCGCCGCCGGTGCCGATCTTGGCAATGACGGCCAGAATGATGTCCTTCGCCGAAACGCCCGGACGCAGGGTCCCCTCGACGTTGATGGCCATCGTCTTGAACGGCTTGAGTGAGAGCGACTGGGTCGCCATCACGTGTTCCACCTCGGAAGTACCGATGCCCATTGCCAGCGCCCCGAAGGCCCCGTGGGTGGAGGTGTGCGAGTCGCCGCAGACGACGGTCATCCCGGGCTGGGTCAGGCCCAGCTGCGGTCCCACCACGTGAACAATCCCCTGTTCGGCGTCGCCGAGCGAGTGCAGCCGCACGCCGAACTCCTGGCAGTTATTGCGCAGGGTCTGGATCTGGGTCCGGCTGGTGAGATCGGCGATAGGCTTGTCGATGTCCAGCGTCGGCGTGTTGTGGTCTTCCGTCGCGATGGTGAGATCGGGCCGGCGCAGCTTGCGGCCGGCCAGGCGCAGTCCTTCGAAGGCCTGCGGGGACGTCACCTCATGCACCAGGTGGAGGTCGATGAAGAGAAGGTCTGGCTGTGCGTTGGCTCCTTCGCCGTCGCCCTTGCGCACCACGTGCGCATCCCAAACCTTCTCGGCCAGTGTCTTTGCCACGGCCTTCTCCCTTCACTGCAAATGGTTGATTGCCTCCACTGAACCAGCAGCGGAGCGTCAGACGCCAGTCGAAAGATTTGCATCTCAGATATTGAGACGGCAATATCATTACATGGACAATTCTAGCGGCGTCGGCGTCATCGATAAAGCGGCCCGTGTACTCGACGCACTCGAGGCCGGCCCCACCACCCTGGCGCAGCTCGTAGCCGCTACCGGGCTTGCCCGGCCCACGGTGCACCGGCTGGCGCTGGCGCTGGTCCACCACCGGCTGGTAAGCCGTGACATCCAGGGCCGGTTTGTCCTCGGCAGCCGGCTCGTGGAGCTGGCCTCCGCCGCGGGCGAAGACCGGCTCATCGCCTCCGCCGGGCCCGTCCTGATGCAACTGCGCGACGCCACCGGCGAGAGCGCGCAGATCTTCCGCCGCCAGGGCGAGTGGCGGGTGTGCGTCGCCTCCGCCGAGCGGCCCATCGGCCTGCGCGACACCATCCCGGTAGGCACCCAGCTCTCGATGAAGGCCGGCTCCGCGGCCCAGGTCCTGCTGGCATGGGAAGACCACGACAGGCTGCTGGAGGGCCTGCAGACCGCCCGCTTCACCCCTACGGTCCTGGCCGGCGTCCGCCGGCGCGGCTGGGGCCAAAGCCTCGGCGAGCGCGAGCCGGGCGTCGCCTCCGTGTCCGCGCCCGTCCGCGGGCCCTCGGGCCGGGTCATCGCCGCGGTTTCCATCTCCGGACCGATTGAACGCCTCACCCGCCAGCCGGGCCGGCTGCACGCCGAGGTGGTCTGCAACGCCGGCCGTATCCTCACCGAGGCCTTGCGCAAGGGCAGCGACTGATTCCGCCGGCGCCTACTCGGTTGCGGCCACCTTCAGCGCCGCATTGAAGGACGCCAACCTGCTGACTTCAAGGGCAACCGGTTCCACCACGAGTTCCTCCGCCACCGCCCCGACGGCGGCGCTGAGCCGTCGTCGTGCCGCCGCCCCACGCGCCCGCGCCGCAGCACCGGCGATGAACGCTGCCGCGAGCGCAAGGACAATGCCCACCAGGATGCCGCCGGCAATCATGACGGTCGGCAGCGGCCAGCCTTCGACGCGCGGGACCTCCGGCACCGGCAACTGCAAGTACCCCAGCACGGCGAGGACGCCAAGCCAGAGGAATCCGCCCACCGCCACCACGAGCGCCAGCCACTGGATGACGTTCAGGACCTGCCACCACCAGGACGTCCGGGT
>JBFGBS010000549.1:0-2179 GCA_041567475.1 Arthrobacter sp. | reverse complement strand
GCCTGGCGGGCCAGCAGGATCTTTTCATCCACCGCGGCGGTGCCGCTGGCACGCTGCGTCCGGTAGTAGTCCCGGGCCTCGTCCTGCCGGATCTTCTCCGCCCCGGTCGCGACGGCGGCGCGCAGATGCTCGGGACCCAGGCCGAACGCGTCCACGAGGTCGAGGGCGTGCGGCCGGATCTTGACCAGCAAGCGGTTGATGTACTCGCCCACGGTGCGGCCGCGTTGCATGGAGAGGCGACCGTTCATGAGGTACCAGGACAGGTTTTTCTCGATCAGTGAGAGCCCGAAGAGGTCCCGGAGCCAGGTCAGCACCTTTTTGGTTCCGGGGTCCTCCACCTGTCCGAGCGCCTCGGTGAAGGCCTCCCACTGGAGCAGCTCGGCGTGCGCCCGGGCTGCTTCGATGAGCTCGTTCTGGTGCTTGTTGAACAGGGCTGCGCCCTCGTGCTGTGGCAGCTTGTTGACCCCCCGCAGCGCAGTGCCGGCTTCGGCCACCATGCTCTGGACGCGGTCGGTGAGCAGGGCCCGCTGGCCGGCCTCGTCCTTGATGGCGGTCGCCGCCTTCTGCACCTGTCCGGTGTCGGCCACGAACTGGGCCACCCCGCGCAGGCCGGTGCGGTGCATTGCGGCACCGGCGGCCTGTCCAACGACGTAGCGGGCCAGGACGCCGAAGTCGACGCTCCGGAACTCCTTGGCGTAGTCGGCCAGCAGGCGCTTGGCGACCAGCTGCAGCAGCACGGTGTTATCGCCTTCGAACGTGGCATAAACGTCGAGGTCCGCGCGCAGCGAGGCAAACCGGTTTTCGATCAGGAAGCCGGCGCCGCCGCACGCTTCGCGGCATTCCTGCAGGGTGTCCAACGCATGCCACGTGCTCAGGGGCTTGAGCGCGGCGGCGAGGGTTTCCAGGTCTTGCCGGTCCTCGTCGGTGTCGGTGCGTCCGGAGAAGACGTCGTCGAACTTTTCCAGCAGTTGTTCGCTGGCGAAGCTGGCGGCGTACGTGGTCGCCAGCCGGGTGAAGAGCCGGCGCTGGTGCCGCTGGTAGTCGAGCAGGACCTCCTCGTCCGTTGCGGAGGAGGCATTGAACTGGCGGCGTTCGCTCGCGTATCGGATGGCGGTTGTGAGGGCCATTTTGGAGGCGGTCACGGCGGCACCGTCGAGCGAGACCCGGCCCTGGACGAGGGTGCCGAGCATGGTGAAGAAGCGCCGTCCCGGGCTGGCGATCGGGGAGTCGTAGGTGCCGTCGGCGTCCACGCTGCCGTAGCGGTTCAGCAGGTTGGTGCGCGGGATCCGGACTTGGGTGAAGTGCAGCCGTCCGTTGTCGATGCCGTTGAGGCCGCCCTTGACGCCGTCGTCCTCGCCGCCGATGCCGGGCAGGAAATCCTTGGTCTCGGGATTGCGCAGGTCCACGTAGAAGGCGTGGACGCCGTGATTCACGCCCCGCGTGATGAGCTGGGCAAAGACGACGGCGCCGGTACCGTCGATCGCTGCGTTGCCGATGTAGTCCTTCCACGCCGCACGGAACGGGGTGTGGATGACGAACTCTTCCGTGTCCGCGTCATAGGTTGCCGTGGTGCTGATGCTGGCCACGTCCGAGCCGTGGCCGGTTTCGGTCATGGCGAAGCACCCCGGGATATCCAGGTTCATGATGCCGGGCAGCCACTTGCGGTGGTGTTCTTCGGTGCCCAGATGCATCACGGCCGAGCCGAAGAGTCCCCACTGCACGCCCGCTTTGATCTGCAGCGACGGGTCGGCAATGACGAGCTCCTGGAACCCTGCGACATTGCCGCCGTGGTCATCGGCGCCGCCCAGGGACGCCGGGAAGGCCCGGTGGACGGCGTTGTTTTCGACCAGGTGCTGCAGCTGGGCGAAGACGCGGCGCCGGTGTTCCGTATGCGGCATGCCCTCGATCTTGTGCAGTTCGGGGTGCGCGGCGAGCGCGCGGGCTTCGCGGCGGATATCGGCCCAGCGGCCGAGCAGCTGTTCGCCGAGCGCCGCGACGTCGACGGCGGCCGTGGTGTGCTCCCGGAGCGGGGCGGCGGCAGTCGGCGCAGCCGGTGCCGGCGCGTGGGATGGGCCGCCGGTGCGGTCCGCGAGATCAGTCATGTCGATTCCTTCGTTGGTTCGGACAGAGGAGGTGCTCCGCAGGTGTTGCGGGGACGTTTAGGGTGCTGGCTCCGTGG
>JBFGBS010000548.1:0-2183 GCA_041567475.1 Arthrobacter sp. | reverse complement strand
ATTGCCACCGTGCTCAGCGAGGTCTTCCCCGTCACGGCCAGGCTGGCCGTGATGGCGCTGATTTTCGAGTCCGTCTTCGGCATCGCTTTCGGCCTGTTCGCCGGTCTGCGCAAGGGGAAAATCTTCGATGCAACGGTGCTCGTAGCTTCCCTGATCGTGATCGGTATCCCGATCTTCGTCCTCGGCTTCCTCATGCAGTTCTTCATTGGCGTGCAGCTGGGCTGGGCCAAACCCACGGTCGGCTCCGCCGCCTCGATTCAGGACCTGATCCTGCCCGCCATCGTGCTCGGCCTGGGCTCCTTCGCGTACGTGCTGCGCCTCACCCGGACCAGCGTGATCGAAAACATGAACGCCGACTACGTCCGGACCGCCACAGCCAAGGGGCTCTCGCGCGGCCGGGTGGTCAGGGTCCACATCCTGCGGAACTCACTGATCCCGGTCATCACCTTCCTGGGTGCCGACCTCGGCGCCCTGATGGGCGGC
The DNA here is from genome assembly GCA_041567475.1 of Arthrobacter sp. GTDB lineage: Bacteria > Actinomycetota > Actinomycetes > Actinomycetales > Micrococcaceae > Arthrobacter. The sequence goes on along the minus strand of JBFGBS010000548.1, from coordinate 1,700 downwards.
GCGATCGTGACCGAAGGCATCTTCAACGTCCCGGGTGTCGGCAACCGGCTATACCGCGCCGTCACCACCGGGGAAGGGCCGACCGTCGTGTCCATCGTCACCGTCCTGGTCCTGATTTACGTTGTGTCCAACCTGCTCGTTGACCTGCTGTACGCCTGGCTTGACCCGAGGATCCGCTATGACGCCTGAAAACACCCTTCCCGCTAACCGGGCTGTCCGGCCCGGCCGCGACATCGAGCACTTCGTCGCAGACCTGGACGAGACCCCGCTGCAGGTCACGGACAAGGTCAAGGACGAAAACGCGCCCCTGAGCCTGTGGGGTGAAGCCTGGAAGAACCTGCGCCGGCAGCCCCTGTTCCTGATCTCTGCGTTCCTGATCGTCGTGGTGGTCCTGGTCAGTGTCTTCCCGGGGCTGTTTTCGCCCATCAACCCGCAGTCGGAGGCATGCCAGCTGGCGAACTCCAACGGCGGACCGGCCGCCGGGCATCCGCTCGGCTTCACCCGGCAGGGCTGTGACGTGTATGCCCGGGTGATCTACGGCACCCAGTCCTCGGTGATCGTCGGGCTGTTCACCACAGTGGGCGTCATCATCATCGGCGGCACGGTAGGCGCGCTGGCCGGCTACTACGGCGGCTGGGTCGACGCCATCCTGGCCCGGATCAACGACATCTTCTTCGCCCTGCCGCTGATTCTCGGCGCCATCGTCCTCACGCAGCTGCCGTTCTTCCGGGCCAACCGCAATGTCTGGTCGCTCGTGGTGATCCTCGTGATCTTCGGCTGGCCGCAGATCGCCCGCATCACCCGCGGCGCCGTCGTCGAAGTCCGGAATGCCGACTTCGTCACCGCGGCCCGTTCGCTCGGGGTGTCCCGGTTCCGGTCCCTGATGCGGCACGTGATGCCCAACGCACTGGCCCCGATCATTGTGGTCGCCACCATTTCCCTGGGTACCTTCATCGTGGCCGAATCGACGCTGTCCTTCCTTGGCATCGGCCTCCCGCCGAGCGTGATGTCCTGGGGCAACGACATCCAGTCGGCCCAGGCGTCCCTGCGCGCCAACCCGATGCCGCTGCTCTACCCGGCTATCGCCCTGTCCATCACCGTCCTGAGCTTCATCATGCTGGGCGACGCCCTCCGTGATGCTTTGGATCCCAAAGCGCGTAAGCGATGAAAGGGGACGCCATGAACGCCTCTGTCGAAATCCACGAAGCCGGCGCCGCCGAGCGCCCGCTGCTTGAAATCCGCGACCTTGCCATCACCTTCGCCACGAGCAACGGCGACGTCAACGCGGTCCGGAACGCCCACCTGACGATCATGCCCGGCGAGACCGTCGCCATCGTCGGCGAGTCCGGCTCCGGCAAGTCCACCACCGCGCTGGCCGCCATCGGGCTGCTGCCCGGCAACGGCCGCGTCTCCGGCGGACAAATCCTTTTCGACGGCGAGGACATCTCCAACGCCAGCGAAAAACGGATGATCGAACTCCGCGGCAACAGCATCGGCATGGTCCCGCAGGACCCGATGTCGAACCTGAACCCGGTGTGGAAGATCGGTTTCCAGGTCAAGGAGACGCTCAAGGCCAACGGGCTGCCCAGCGGCCCGGACGACGTCGCCAAGGTCCTTTCCCAGGCGGGTCTGCCCGACGCGGCCCGGCGGGCCAACCAGTATCCGCACGAGTTTTCCGGCGGCATGCGCCAGCGCGCGCT
>JBFGBS010000547.1:0-2188 GCA_041567475.1 Arthrobacter sp. | reverse complement strand
GATCCACGTCCGTGACGAGGCACTCCGGGGTGCGGACCTCGGCCTGACCGCTGAAACCCTCGCCGCAGCGATCCGCCGTGCCGGGTTTGACCTCGTGATCACGGGCAACGTCTCCACCGACGGATCCGGCGGCATGATCCCTGCGATGCTGGCCGAACTGCTTGACGTGCCGCACGCCACGGGACTGAGCTCCGTACAGATTTCCGACGGCGCGGTGTCCGGTTCCAGGCCTGTTGACTCCGGGGTGCAGCGCGTTTCGGCGGACCTGCCTGCCGTGATTTCCATTACCGAGGCGCTTCCCGGGCCGCGTTTCCCGAACTTCAAGGGCATCATGGCCGCGAAGAAGAAGCCCGTTGAGGTGCTCACCCTCGCAGACCTCGGCATCGCGGCCGATGACCCGGACGCGGCGCGTTCGATCATGCTGAGCATCGCGGAGAAGCCCCCGCGTGCGGCCGGCGTCAAGATCACCGACGACGGTGATGCCGGCGAGAAGCTCGCGGACTTCCTGATCGAAAACCGACTGGCGTAAGGAAATCGACATGACTGAATTCCCTCGTGACGCGATCCTCGTCGTCGTGGAAACCCTGCCGTCCGGCGCACTTGAGAAGGCCGCGGCCGGGCTCTTCGGCGCTGCCGCCGGAGTCGGCACGCCGATTGCCCTGATCATTGCCGCGCCCGACGCCGGGACGGCCGCCGCCGCGGAGGCCGCGGCCTTGGGTGCCGCGCGGGTCCTGATCGCGGACACGCCGGATCCGGCCGCACTCGGGGTGCCGGGCGTCGATGCGCTGGCCGCCGCCGTCGAGCGGGTGCAACCGGACGCCATCCTGCTGTCGCATTCGCTGAACGGTCGCGACCTCGCCGGCCGGTACGCTGCCCGGACGCGGGCGGCCGTGTGTGTCGACGCGGTCGGCGTCTCCCGAGACGACGAGGGCGTCGTGGCGCACCATTCCGTGTACGGCGGCGCCTACAACGTGACGTCAACGGCCACGTTCGGGGCGCCGGTCATCACGGTCCGCCAGGGCTCCATCGAGGCGCGCGCGGAGGCCCAGCCGGAGGCGTCGGAGGCCCTTGCCGTGACACCCTCCGGAAAGCGGGCTGCCCGGATCGATTCGTTCGAGGAAGTGGTGGCCGCCACCTCGCGGCCGGAGCTCCGTGGTGCCGCGAAGGTTGTCGCGGGTGGCCGCGGCCTCGGGTCCGAGGAACAGTTCGCGCTCGTGGGGCAACTCGCCGATACCCTCGGTGCCGCCGTGGGTGCTTCACGTGCCGCGGTCGATGCCGGCTACATCCCGCAGTCGCATCAGGTGGGCCAGACCGGGGTTTCTGTGTCCGCGCAGTTGTACATCGCGCTGGGCATTTCCGGCGCGATCCAGCACCGGGCCGGTATGCAGACCGCGAAGACAATCGTCGCCATCAACAAGGATTCGGACGCGCCGATCTTCGAGATCGCCGACTTCGGTGTGGTGGGCGATGTCTTCAAGGTTGTGCCGCAGCTGATCACCGCCCTCGAGGCCCGGAAGAAGTAGCGATGGCAACTCAGTCCCGGTCCCTTCGGCGCGGCCTGCCGCGCGTGCCTGGCGGCGAGCCCTGGCCCCCGGCAGGTCAGGCGCCACCACGCAGTGTGCCGGCGGCAGCGGTAGCAGTGCCGGCGGCAGCGGCAGCAGAAGCGGAGGCGGCAACGGCACCGGGTTCGACTGCGGCACCGGCGACAGCGGCACCGGGTTCGGCTGCGGCACCGGCGACAGCAGCACCGGGTTCGGCTGCGGCAACGGCGGCAGCAGCACCGGGTTCGGCGGCGGTGTCCACTCCTGCCCCTCCCGCCACCGGCGGCGCCTCGGGCGGGCCGCAACTCCGCCGCGGCCTGCCGCGTGTGCCGGGCGGCGAGCCGTGGCCCCCGGCAGGCCAGGCTCCGGCATCAGTTGCAGCCCGGTCCGGGATCTCCGCCGCGGTTGCCACGCCGACGCCGGGCGCTGGCGTGACTGATACTCCGACGCCCGCTCCGGTTGCCACGCCGACGCCAGCTGCTGCTGCTGCTCCGAAGCCCGCCGCAGTTGCCACGCCGCTTCGCCGGGGGCTCCCCCGCGTCCCCGGTGGAGAACCATGGCCGCCGGCTGGAGTGGCGCCGTCGACCGTCCCTATGGTGCAGGCAGCTGCCGAGCCCACGGTCCCAGTCCCCACCCCTGCCCCGGTC
>JBFGBS010000546.1:0-2188 GCA_041567475.1 Arthrobacter sp. | reverse complement strand
TGGGGTCAAACCTGCCGCTGAGCACCCTCACCACAACGCCCGCGACGCTGGTATCAGGCACCATCGCGGCCGGGTCTTCCGTTAACCTCCGGGTTTCCTTGACCTTGCCGGACCAGAACGAAACCACCACCAACGGAACCGTCCCCGCTGGCACCATCCAGGGGCTGAGTGCGGCGCTGACATGGACATTCACGGAATCCCAGCGCACGGCCACCACAGCAGGGAGCTAGCCCGGGTGGACGCCTGCAGGCACCCGGGCAGGGCCGGCGCCGCAGTTGTGGCCGCCGCCCTCCTGGTGTGCACATCGATGGCGGCGGCCGCAGCGGCGACCACCGCCAAAGTGACATCCGCCTCGCAGTCAGTGGGGGCTGGCAGTTGGGGCGCAGTTGCCACATCGGCTACCGACGGTTCCTCGGGCAGCGGTTCGTTACTGCTGACGTTTAGGAATGCCGGCACCACATCGAGTCCCTCATTTGCGCCGCAGCTCTTTAACGTGCGCAATACCGGCAGCCTGGCGATCTCGCGGGCGGCGTACACCGGCACCGCGACCGCCCCGTCCAGCGTTAATTTTGTTGTCGAATCCTGCAACGGTACGTGGAACGAGGCCTCCGGCGCCTGCCAAGGTTCACCGGGCACCCTTGCGACCGTCCTGACAACCCCCGCGGGCTCATCGAGCGCAACAATTGTGTCCACCACCGTCCCGGAACATCCCGGCACGGCCGTCCGGCTCCGCGCGACGGTGAAATTCACCGGCAACGTGCCAAATTCGCCCGCCACGACGCTGACGATTGGCGTGGCGGTGGACCGTACCTATGTGCGAGCCGCAACAACTACCAACGGCTGATCAGGCTAGCTCCGTCTCCGGCCGGCCAGGCGGCGCGCAATACCCCTCGGGCGGCGGACGCATGTCCAAAACGTTGGCCTTAGCCCATCCCGGCCGGACTGGCCCAGGCGCCCGTCCCGCCGCCCCCGCGGTCGTCGTCTTTGCCGCAACGTTTGCAGCGCTTATATAAGGCGCCATCGTCAGCGTGTTCAATATGCCAGTCGTGCTGGATGTTCAGCTTGCAGAGCAAGGCCTTGAGCATGAACTTCTCCGATCGAATCAAGAGCCGGCGAAGGTCGGTAATCTCATTATCGTTTTCGTGCCGCCGCCGAAGAAGGCTCCAAGCTGGTTTCCTTCTTATCCCCATCGAATCATCGGGAAATGCTGATGACGCCTGTGGGCGCAGTCGGATTGGGTACGTGACATCATGCTGCAGGAAATGGCATTGTTGCCTCCTATGCAGACGATAACGAGATCTACGCCTTGGTCATTGATTATGGTGACGCAGGTGGTCGGACTTCTCGGTTTGAGCAGTATGCTGCTTCGCCTCGAGGCCGCATGGTACGACTATCTGCTCGTCGCACTGTTCCTCGTTTACGAGGTCTTTGTTATCAGGTCGCTGGTCCGACGGGCCACAACAGAGCCATAGATTCGAACTCTTAGGGCACCGCCAGCGGCTCATCCCGCAGTCCGTTGTGGCAACCTTGGGCGTGTGACGGCGCGCGATGCTCGTGCGGCAACTATAAACGGGGGATCAATGGAATTGTCGGAAAGGCCAATCCGCCGCAGCACACGGTACAACCGGATGGCCATAACTGCCCTGTTCCTGGCCGCCGTAGCGGCGGCGGGATTCTTCTTGTTGGGTCTGTCGGTTGTTGCGGTCTTCGCCGTGGGTGCCGGTCATGTGGCACTCAACCAGACCGGACGACGCCGGGAGAAGGGCCGCGGGCTCGCGGTCGCTGCCCTCGCAGTGGGCTATTCCATCGCCGTTTTTGGACTGCTGTCCGCTGTGTGGTTCGTTTTCGGGCTTGCGGGCCCGCTGATGTAGCCGTCCGTGGCCGAGAAGCTTCGGGTCCGGCCAGACCTGGCCGGACCCGAGCGGGATCCGTCTACTGGGACTTGGGTTGGCGCTGAGTGGCCTCGTCGTGCGCGGCGTGGGCCCGGCGGAGGAGTCCCTGGAATTCGGTTTCGTCGCGGATGAGGGCCTTGTACTTCTCGGGAAGCTTCTTGAGTTCTTCTTCCTCGTGGATCATGTTGGCGTAGATCGCGTCGCGTTCCGCGATCCCTGTCTCGTAGGTGAGGTCGAGGTATTCGATGGCGTGCCGCCGGGCGCCGGACACCATGTTCTTGGCCTTGCCCTTGGGG
>JBFGBS010000545.1:0-2193 GCA_041567475.1 Arthrobacter sp. | reverse complement strand
CCCGCCGGGAAGGGCCTCTGCATTTCGATGTGATCGCTCACTTATTGGGTGGCTGCTAAACCGATACGGCTCCCAACTGCTGCATCAGGCGGAACGTGTCGGTAGTGCCCCAATGCTCGGCAGCCTTGCCGTCCTCCACGCGGATGATGTCGGTGCAGTCGAACTCGACGGTCTTGCCCGTTGCCGGGACGCCCGCCATCTCGCCACGATGGGTGCCCGTGAGGACGACGTGGCATGCCTCCATATTTTCGGCAGACAGCGCCGGTTCGATCTCCTTGACGTGCAAATCAGGGAATGCGTTCCGCATCATCTCAATGAAGTACCGGATGCCTTCCTTGCCGGGCGGCTGCCCCGGGAGAGCCTCCTCGTGGTCGAGGTAGTCATCTGCCGTCAACTCGTCCACGAGCGACAGGTTTCCGCCTTCCAGCACCTCCTTGTAGAACCGTGGGATCAGCCCAATCTCGTCACTCATTGTCCGACTCCTTCAATAATGAGACCGTCGTTAATTTCCCCCAGGAACACCGCATCATGGCATTCGTCAAGAGGCCCACAGGAGGGGCCATCACAGGGACAGGACGACGCCGGGCCGGATGCGGGAGGCGCGGGAGCCAGTCAGCGGGAAGTAACCCACAAAGACGTCACGGCTCTCCTTGCTGGCACCAGCACGTGGCGAAAGCAGCGCGTGCGGCGGCCACAACTAGATAAAACGCGGGCGAATTGCCTCGTTAAGGGAGACGTTAGGACGCCTTTCGCGGCCTGTCAATACGCGGAAATGGCGACCGCTGAAGGTCCCGGGCGAGCGTCTTTACCCCGCGGTGTGGTGGTCCGTGCTCCGCATCCGGACGGCCACCAGAATGCCGGATGCGCCAGTCAGCGCGGCGACGACGCCGACGGCGGCCGGAATGCCGTATGCGTCCGCGATGATCCCGGAGACCAGCGCGCCGACGGCGAACCCGCCGTCGCGCCACAGCCGGTAGATCCCGACGGATCTGGCCCGCCAGTCGGGGTGGGCGACGTCGCCGATGGCGGCCAGCAGGGTCGGGTAGACCATGGCGGTACCAGCCCCGAGCAGCACCGCGGCGGCGAGCCACGTCCCGAAGTCCTGCCCGACGGCGGTCAACGCCAGCGCGGCGGCCTGGACCAGCATGCCGCCCACAATCAAAGGCTTGCGGCCGACCCGGTCCGAGAGCGCGCCCGTTACGAGCTGACCGGCTCCCCAGACGGCCGGGTAGACGGCCGCGAGGATCCCGATTTTGTCGATGGTCAGCCCGGCGGCGGCGAACAGGACCGGAAACAGGCCCCAGGCGAGGCCGTCATTGAGGTTGTTCACCAGCCCGGCTTGGCTGACCGAGGACAGCGACTTGTCCCGGAAGCTGGTCAGGGTGAAGACGTCCCGGTTGCTGAGCCCGGCGTGGGTTCCGGCATGAACGGAAACGTGGCTGGCGGCCTCGGCTTTGGCGTGATGGTGGGTTTCCCGCACGGCCAGGACGGAGAGCCCGAGCCCGACGGCGATGAATGCGGCGCCGAGCAGGAACGGTCCGGGCCGCAGCCCGTAGGTGGCGGCGATGTAGCCGGTGGTGAGGGCGGTGCCGGCCACACCGAGGTACCCGGCGGCTTCGTTGAGGCCCATGGCCATTCCGCGGCGTGAGGGCCCGACGAGGTCCATTTTCATCACGACGGTGGTGGACCAGGTCAGGCCCTGGCTGATGCCCAGGACGACGTTGGCGGCAACGATCCAGCCCCAGGTCGGACCGAAGATCAGCATCAGCGGGACCGGCAGGGCGATAAGCCAGCCCGCGACGAGGACCGGCTTGCGGCCGTATCGGTCCGAGAGGGTGCCGGCGAAGTAGTTGGTGCCGGCCTTGGCGAGGCCGAACGCGAGGATATAGGTCAGGGCGGACGTGTACAGGTCAAGCTCGAAAACCTGCGCGGCCAGCAGCGGCAGGACGGTGCGCTCCTGCCCGAGGGTTCCGCCGACGAGGGCGTTGACGGCGACCAGCAGCATGAACTGGGCCAGGTTCTGCCGCAGCCCCAGCGTGATGCCGACCCGCGTGTTGCGGCGCTGCGGTGAGGAGGTGTTGCCGGGCGTCATGGATGCACTCCAGTGGTTGGTGACACAGCGACGGCGGCCCGGTGGTCCGGGCCGCCGTCGGCGGTGTCAGTCAGGTGGTGCCGGTGTTCGAGTGGTTAGTT
>JBFGBS010000544.1:0-2199 GCA_041567475.1 Arthrobacter sp. | reverse complement strand
GGATAAACGGCAACTGGATGATCATCTTGGACGCCCCCACCAGGCGCATGATGCCGGTTTCGCGGCGGCGGCTGATGGCCGAGAGCCGGATGGTCGTCGCAATCAGGAGGATGGCGCAGACGATCATCACCCCGGCGATGCTGACGGCCACGAGGGAGGCGGCGTTCATGACCGAGAACAGCTGCTCGAGCAGTTGGCGCTGGTCGACAACGGTCTCGACCCCGGTCTGGGACGAGAAGGTCTCGCTGATGATCTGATACTTCTCCGGGTCCTTCATGTTGATCCGGAACGACGCCGGGAGCTGGTCCGGGGTCACCGCGTCCACAATCGGGGAGTTGGAGAACTGGTCTTTGAAGTGCCGGTAGGCGTCGTCCTGCGACTCGTAGTGGAAGTCGTTGATGTACGGGGACACCGCGGGAGACTCCAGCAGGCTGCGCAGGATGTCCTGCTGCTCCGCGGTGGCCGGGCCGGCAACGCAGCCGGACGCCGTCGAACCGTCGCTGCACAGGAAAATGGCCACCTGGACCTTGTCGTACCAGTAGCCCTTCATCTGGTTGATCTGCAACTGGAGCATGCCGGCGGCGCCGACGAAAGTCAGGGAAACGAAGGTCACCAGGATGACGGAGACCACCATGGACAGGTTGCGGCGCAGGCCGCTGCCGATCTCGCTGAGGATGAACGCGAGCCTCACAGCCGGCCCTCCCCCGCCGCGGCGGCGGCACGTGCTTCGGCGCGCGTCCCGCTGCGCGGGGCCTCTGCGGAGAAGTCCCGTCCGCTTGCGTCGCGCAGGCGCCGGGACTGGCCGACCACCGGGATCATGGAGGTGTAGAGGGCCTTGGCTTCGTCCCGGATCACGACGCCGTTGCGCAGTTCGATGACGCGCTTGCGCATCTCGTTGACAATGTCGTCGTCGTGGGTTGCCATCACCACGGTGGTGCCGTTCTGGTTGATCTTGTCCAGCACGCCCATGATCCCCATCGAGGTGGTGGGGTCCAGGTTTCCGGTGGGCTCGTCGGCGAGCAGGATGCCGGGACGGTTGACGACGGCGCGGGCGATCGCCACGCGCTGCTGTTCACCGCCGGAGAGCTCGCTCGGCAGCCGGTTTTCCTTGCCTTCGAGGCCGACAGTCTTAAGGACTTCGGGGACGGTGTCGCGGATGACGCTGCGGCTCTTGCCGATGACCTGCATGGCGAACGCGACGTTGGCGAACACGGTCTTTTGCGGGAGCAGCCGGAAATCCTGGAAGACCACGCCGATCCCGCGCCGCAGCCGGGGCACGCGCCAACTGGAGATGTTGGCGACGTTCTGGCCGGCAACATAGACCGAGCCGGACGACGCCCGGTCCTCCTTCAGGACCAGGCGCAGGAAGGTCGACTTGCCGGACCCGGACGAACCGACCAGGAAAGCGAATTCGCCGCGGTCGATTTCCAGCGTGACCGAATCCAGCGCGGGACGACCGGTTCGGTCATAGACCTTGGTGACATTCTCGAAACGGATCATGGCCCTTAGTACCCGGCTTAAACACACGTTTCTGCCGCCGGAACAAGGGCTTTCGATCGGGGAAGTAGGGCTCCGGCTTCTCGACTATACGCACGGGCCCCGGCGGATCGGCCGGAACGCCGGGGTGTGTCGCGCGAATGGGCAGGCGCGGGGGCATGCCGCAACCCGGCGCAATCCGGCGCAACCCGGTGCAACCCGCCGCAACCCGCCGGTTCGACGGTGGCGTGCCCAATCGACGCTGCGGAGCATCGAGCGGGCAGCGGAACGTCGAACCGGTGCCCGGGCGGCTGCTACTGTGCTTCGGCGTTGCGGTTATCGGTGCGCCAGCGGATGCCGGCGTCGATGAAATCGTCAATCTCGCCGTCGAACACCGCCGAGGTGTTGCCGACCTCATGCTCGGTCCGGAGGTCCTTGACCATCTGGTACGGGTTCAGGACGTAGGAGCGCATCTGGTCACCCCAGGAAGCTTTCACGTCGCCCGCGAAGGCCTTCTTTTCGGCGTCTTCCTGTTCCTTCTTGAGCAGCAGCAGCCGGGACTGCAGCACCCGGAACGCGGCCGCGCGGTTCTGCAGCTGCGACTTTTCGTTCTGCATGGACACCACGGTGCCGGTGGGGATGTGGGTCAGGCGCACGGCGGAGTCCGTGGTATTGACCGACTGCCCACCGGGGCCCGAGGAACGGAAGACGTCCACCCGGATT
>JBFGBS010000543.1:0-2202 GCA_041567475.1 Arthrobacter sp. | reverse complement strand
GGCGCTCTCCAAACACCCGATGGTCGACGAGTACGACCTCAGTTCCGTGCACACCACACTCTCCGGAGCGGCGCCGTTGGACGGCGAACTCGGGACCCGGCTGGCCGAACGCCTCAACTGCCAGGTGCTGCAGGGCTACGGCATGACGGAGATGAGCCCGGTCTCGCATCTGATCCCGCGCAACGCCACCGGCGTGCCGGTCAGTTCCGTGGGGTACACCGTCCCGAACATGGAGTGCAGGCTGGTGGATCCGGCGACGGGCGAGGACCTCGAGATTCCCGCGGAGGGGGAAAGCGCAGCCGGACACCTGCTATGCCGGGGACCCAATGTGATGCTGGGCTACCTGAACCGCCCGGACGAAACTGCGGACACCCTGGACCCGGACGGGTTCCTGCATACGGGCGACATTGCCACCGTGCGGGCCGACGGAGTCGTGACGATTGTGGACCGGCTCAAGGAGCTCATCAAGTACAAGGGGTACCAGGTCGCCCCGGCCGAGCTCGAAGCGCTGCTCCTGACGCACCCGGGCATCGCCGACGCCGCGGTGATCGGCACCCAGGATGCCGACGGCCAGGAGGTGCCGATGGCGTTTGTCGTCCGGCAGGACGGTGCTGCGGGCGAGGCGCTCGATGAGGCCGCCGTGACCGACTACGTGGCGGCCCGCGTTGCGCCGTTCAAGAAGGTCCATCGGGTCGAATTCATCGAGGCCGTGCCGAAGTCGGCCTCGGGCAAGATCCTGCGCAGGGTGCTCAAGACGGCCGACCGGACCTAGCGCCGCCGGCGGGACCTGCGCCGCGTGCCCGACGGCCGACCGGCCACGGAGCACCCGGCGCAGGTCCTGGCCGCCCCGCCTACTCGGCGGTGTCGGTCTTCGCGATGTAGACATCGCAGGGGGCGTTGTGGGCAACGCTGTTGGCAACGCTGCCCAGCACCCGGCCGATCCCCTGCATGCGGCGGTTGCCGACGACGATCATCGTGGCGTTGATCCGTGCGGCTTCCGCGATCAGTGCCTCGGCAGGCTTTCCGCGGGCGGCGGCATAGGTGACCGGGGTATCGGACGTGAGCAGCGACGTCGCGACGCCTTTCGCGATCTTTTCCGCGTTTCCGGCATCGGACACGATCCAGGTGTCGCTGCCGCTGCCGAAGACCTCGGTCTTGTCACTGTCAAAAGCGCTGACGACGTGCAGCGTGGCCCCGAGGGAGGCCGCCATGCCCAGTGCCGTGCGGGCTGCCCGCATGGCAGTCTCGCTGCCGTCGACGCCGACGACGATGATTCCGGTCATTATGTGCTCCTCAGGTTCCGTGGATAATTTTCGGTCACGCACCAGCGTTTAAGTCAGGCTACAGCGCGGCGATGGCTTCCCGCAGGACCGGCGCCAGACGCCGGACCCCTTCGCGGATCGATTCAGGCGGCACGGCGCTGAACGCGAGCCGCAGCTTGTTCGACGGCTCATCCGAGGGCGTAAAGGCAGCCCCCGGAATAAAGATCACCCCGGCGTCGATCGCCTTCAGGAGCAGCGGATAGGTATCCACTCCTGCCGGCAGGGTAACCCAGACGAAGAAGCCGCCGTCCGGTTGCGTCCAGCTCAGGCCCTCGGGCATGAATTCGGCCAGGGCGGCGAGCATCGCATCGCACCGGGCCTTGTAGAGTCCCCGGTACGTGGCGATCTGGCCGCGCCAGTCGTAGTCACGGAGGTAGGCGGAGACCAGCATCTGGTTGAGCGCCGGCGGGCAAAGCGTCACGGCTTCCGCTGCAAGGTAGTAGCGGCGCTGCAGGTGTGCCGGCACGAGTGCCCAGCCGATCCGCAGGCCGGGGGCGAAGATCTTGGAGAAGGATCCCATGTAGATGACGTCGTCCGGGTTTCCGGCCCGCAACGGGGTCAGCGGCTCGCCGTCGAAGCGGAGCAGCCCATAGGGGTTGTCCTCAAGGACCAGAATATTCGCCTCGCGGCATATATCGACGATCTGCGGCCGGCGCTCCGCGGACAGCGTGATGCCGGAAGGGTTGTTGAAGCTCGGAATCGTGTACAGGAACTTGATGGACCTGCCCTCGGCCTGCAGCTCCGCAATCTTGGCCGCGAGGAGCCCGGGGACAATCCCGTCCTCGTCCATGGGGACCGGCTCGACCTGCACCTGGTATGCCTCGAAGGTGTTCAGCGCGCCCACGTAGGTCGGGTCCTCGACGAGGATGACGTCGCCGGG
>JBFGBS010000542.1:0-2203 GCA_041567475.1 Arthrobacter sp. | reverse complement strand
GCACCCGCTCGAGCGCCATGACGGCCACGGCACCGGCGTCTTCGGCGATGCGGGCCTGTTCGACGTTAACGACGTCCATGATGACGCCGCCCTTGAGCATCTCCGCCATGCCGCGCTTAACGCGGCTGCTGCCCGTGAGCGGGGAAAGTGCCTGATTCATTGGCTGTTTCCTTCATTTTTCGTAGGTGGTGACACGCCCTCGTCACACAGCGTCCGCAGGGGCTTCTGACCGGACTCCTGTCATCGCAGCACGACCGTCCGGTTGCCGTGCAGGAACACCCGCCCCTCGCAGTGCCAGCGGACGGCGTTGCTGAGTGCTTTGCACTCGGTATCGCGGCCGGCGGCGACAAGGTGCTCGGGCCCGTACGTGTGGTCCACCTCCACCACCTGCTGCGCAATGATGGGCCCTTCGTCCAGCTCGGCATTGACGTAGTGCGCGGTCGCCCCCACGGTCTTGACGCCCCGGGCATAGGCCTGGTGGTAGGGCTTGGCGCCTTTGAAGCTCGGCAGGAACGAGTGATGGATATTAATGGCCCGGCCATCCAGGCGGCGGGTGAGATTGTCGCTGAGGACCTGCATGTAGCGGGCCAGGACCACGAGCTCGACGTCGAACCGGTCAATCAGGCCCAGGAGTTCTTCCTCCGCGGCTGCCTTGGTGTCCGCGGTCACGGGCACATGAAAAAAGGGAATCCGATGCCATTCGACAATGCCGCGGTGGTCGGGATGGTTGGAGACGACACCCACGATCTCAACCGGCAGTTCACCGATCCGGGCACGGAAAAGCAGATCGTTGAGGCAGTGCTCGAACTTGGACACCATGATCAGGATCCGCCGCTTGACTCCGTGCGGGTGCAGCTGCCAGCGCATATCGAATTTTTCGGCTACGGGTGCGAAGGCCTCCCGCAACGCATCAGTTGTGCCCTCATCCCCCAGCGATGCGCAGTGGATCCGCATGAAGAACCGGCCGTCCAGCTGGGAATCGAACTGTTTGCTTTCAACGATGTCGCAGCCGTGCTCCACCAGGAACCCGGAGACGGCGTGGACGATCCCCGGAACTTCCGGGCAGTCCAGCGTCAGGACATGCTCAACCGTCGTTGCGGGCTGGCCTGAGGTCATTTCAGTCTGTTCGGCAGTCATGGTTCAGCACTCGATCACGTTCACGGCGAGTCCTCCTCGGGAGGTTTCCTTGTATTTGGTTTTCATGTCCGCTCCTGTCTCGCGCATGGTTTTGATGGCTTTGTCGAGGGAGACTTTGTGGCTGCCGTCCCCGTGCAGGGCCAGGCGGGCGGCATTGATGGCTTTGACGCTGGCGATGGCGTTGCGTTCGATGCAGGGGATCTGCACCAGCCCGCCGACGGGGTCGCACGTCAGGCCGAGGTTGTGTTCGATGCCGACTTCGGCGGCGTTTTCCACCTGCGCGGCGGTGCCGCCGAGGACTTCACAGAGCCCGGCGGCGGCCATGGAACACGCGGAGCCGACTTCCCCCTGGCAGCCGACCTCGGCGCCGGAGATGGAGGCGTTGATCTTGAACAGGATGCCGACGGCGGCGGCCGTGAGCAGAAAGCGGATGACTCCGTCGTCGTTGGCGCCGGGCACGAACTTCACGTAGTAGTGCAGGACGGCCGGGACGATGCCGGCGGCGCCGTTGGTCGGCGCGGTGACGATCCGGCCGCCGGCGGCGTTTTCCTCGTTGACGGCCAGGGCGAAGAGGTTGACCCAGTCCATGGCGAGCCACGGATCGGCCGGGATCTCGACCAGGGCCGGTGTCTGCGCCGCGGCTTCGGCACCGGCGGCGGAAGCCGCCAGCGTGCGGAACAGGGCCGGGGCCCGGCGCCTGACGTTCAGCCCGCCGGGAAGGATTCCTTCGGCGGCGCAGCCGTTGTGTACGCATGCGCGCATGACCGCCCAGAGTGCGAGCAGCTTTTCGCGGGTCTCCGCTTCGCTGCGCCAGGCCCCTTCGTTGGCGAGCATGACGTCGGAGATGGACATGCCCTCCCGGGCGCAGATCGCCAGGAGCCCGTCGGCGGTGGTGAACGGGTAGGGCAGGACCGTGGCGTCGGCGACGACCCGGTCGCCGGCGTCCGCGTTGCCGTCGACGACGAAGCCGCCGCCGATCGAGTAGTAGCTTTTTTCCTCCAGCACGGCCCCGGCGTGGTCCAGGGCCCGGAAGGTCATGCCGTTGGGGTGGGCGGGCAGGGACTTG
>JBFGBS010000541.1:0-2206 GCA_041567475.1 Arthrobacter sp. | reverse complement strand
CAAGGACTTCGAGACCGTCATCGAGGAAATGTACAGCGCCGCCCGCGCCTAGTTTCCAGCACCAACTAGTTCCCAACAACAATGCGGGGTCAGATCCCGCCCGTCCGATGGCTTCGGATGGGCGGAATCTGACCCCGCGTTTGTTATCCCCGGGCTACTCGATCACGAGCAGCAGGTCACCGCCCTGGACCTGCTCGACGGCGCCGACGGCAAGGCGTGACACCGTACCGGCCACCGGCGTCGTGATGGAGGCCTCCATCTTCATGGCCTCGATCGTGGCGACCGTATCGCCTGCCTTGACCGCGTCCCCGGCCTTGACCGTCAGGGTCACGGCGCCGGCAAACGGTGCCGCGACCTGGCCGGGCTGGGACGTGTCGGCACGTTCGGCCGCCTTGACGTTGCTGACCACGGAACGGTCGCGGACCACAACGGGCCGGGACTGGCCATTGAGCGTGCACATCACGGTGCGCATGCCCTTCTCGTCCGGCTCCGAGATCGCTTCGAGGGAGGCGATGAGGCGCACGCCCTTTTCGAGTTCGATCTCGTGTTCGGCGCCGTGCTGCAGCCCGAACAGGTAGTCGCGCGAATCCAGGACCGACAGGTTGCCGTAGGTCTCGACGCTCTTCAGGTAGTCCTTGGTGGGACCGGCGAAGAGCAGGCGGTTCAGGGTTTGCTGGCGGGTCTTGGAGTCGGCCTGGAGTGCCGCACTGTCCTCAGCGCTGAGCTCAACGTCGCGGATCTTGATGGTGCGGCCCTGCAGCGCCTTTGTCCGGAACGGCTCGGGCCAGCCCCCGGGAGGGTCGCCCAGTTCGCCGGACAGGAAGCCGATCACGGAGTCGGGGACATCGTACTTCTGCGGGTTTTCGTTGAAGTCCGCGGGGTCGGCGTTCAAACCGACGAGGTGCAGTGCGAGGTCACCGACCACCTTGGAGGAGGGTGTGACCTTCACGAGCCTGCCGAGGATACGGTCCGCGGCGGTGTACATGTCTTCGATGGCCTCGAAACGTTCGCCCAGGCCCAGCGCCATGGCCTGCTGGCGCAGGTTAGACAGCTGCCCGCCGGGGATTTCGTGCTGGTAGACACGCCCCGTGGGGCCCGGCAGGCCGGACTCGAAGGGTGCGTAGACGCGTCGGACGGCTTCCCAGTAGGGTTCCAGGGCGCAGACGTTCGCCAGGCTCAGCCCGGTGTCTCGGGGCGTGTGGGCAAGTGCAGCCACGAGCGCCGAGGCGGACACCTGGCTCGTCGTTCCGGACAGGGAGGCCGAGGCCACGTCGACGGCGTCCACACCGGCATCCACGGCCGCCAGGAGGGTCGCCAGCTGGCCGCCTGCGGTGTCGTGCGTGTGCAGGTGGACCGGGAGGTCGAACTTCTCCCGCAGCGCCGTGACGAGCCGCGCCGCCGCCGCCGGGCGAAGCAGCCCGGCCATGTCCTTGATCGCCAGGATGTGGGCCCCGGCGTCGACGATCTTCTGGGCCAGCGCGAGGTAGTAGTCCAGCGTGTAGAGCTTCTCGTCCGGATCCATCATGTCAGCGGTGTAGCAGAGCGCGACTTCCGCCACTGCCGTGCCGGTGTCGCGGACGGCGCGGATGGCCGGGGCCATCTGGTTCACGTCGTTGAGCGCGTCGAAGATACGGAAGATGTCGATGCCGGTGGCGGCGGCCTCGTTGACGAAGGCCACCGTGACTTCTTCCGGGTAAGGCGTGTAGCCCACGGTGTTCCGGCCACGGAGGAGCATCTGCAGGCAGACGTTCGGGAGTGCCGTGCGCAGGGCTGCGAGCCGGTCCCACGGATCCTCGCCCAGGAACCGCAAGGCAACGTCGTACGTGGCGCCGCCCCAGGCCTCGACCGAGAGCAGTTCCGGCAACAGGCTCGAGACGGCCGGGCCGGCCGCCACCAGGTCCCGGGTCCGGACCCGAGTGGCAAGCAGGGACTGGTGGGCATCGCGGAACGTGGTGTCGGTGACGGCGACGGCCTCCTGCTGGCGCAGGGCCGCGGCAAAGCCTTCCGGGCCCAGCTCCTGTAGCCGCTGGCGTGAGCCGGGGGCGGCGTCAAAGCCATCCGTTGAGGGCAGTTTCGTGGCCGGGTCGGTGTGGACCTTCAAGTCGCCGTTGGGCTTGTTGACCGTGACGTCCGCCAGCCAGGTCAGCAGTTTGGTGCCGCGGTCCGCGGAAACCCTGGCCTTGAGTAGTTCGGGCCGTTCATCGAT
>JBFGBS010000540.1:0-2211 GCA_041567475.1 Arthrobacter sp. | reverse complement strand
GGGTTGGCGTGGGTGGTCGGGCAGATCGGACACTGCTCCGCCGGCGGCAGGTGCGTGCGTGCCTGCCGGTGGGCGGCGACGGCGACCCATTCGCCGCTGAGGGCGTCATAGCGGACCTCTCCGGGCGCTGCGCGACCCGGCAGTTCCCGCCGGTCCACGAGGGAGTCGGGGTGGCGGTCCGGCGACCCGGCGTCGTCAAAATATATGAGTTCGCGTCCATCAGCCAGGCGGGTCGTTGTGATTCGCGTCATGAAAACATTCTTACACGAAAAGGAACATTTAGCGACATATTTGAACATTAACTATCAGTGAGAGTGGCGGCCCGACTGGTTGACGGCGTCCGGCCTGCACCCCAAGATTGTCTCGTGAGCGACGCCCGGCAGGACCCCACCCTCGGCGCCATCGTAGAACGGCTGGCGGCCCGGTTTCCCGATGCGCCGAAAACCCATATCGCCGGCGTGGTCGGTCAGGAATACGCCCAGCTCGAGACCGGACGCATCCGGCTCTACATACCGACCCTGGTGGAGAACAGCGCCAGGCGGCGCCTGCGCCGGGAGTTTCCGTCCCGGCCCCTGGAGCCCTAGGATTTCCGGTCCCTGCCGCTGCGGTTTTCCGGCCGGACCCCTGTTCCAAACCGGCACGGCCACATAGATTGGTCCGCAGCAGTCCTGAGAGGAAGCGGGGCACGCATGGCGGATTCAACGGCAGTGGCGGCACGACTGGCCGTGGCACTGGGCATCGTTCTGGGAACCGACGGGATCCCGCTCAGGCTCCGGGCCTGGGACGGCACGGAAGCGGGCCCGCCCGACGCCCCGGTCCTGGAATTCCGGTCCCGCCGGGCCCTGCGGCGGATGCTGTGGTCGCCTGGCCAGCTGGGCCTGAGCCGGGCCTACGTGGCAGGTGACATCGATGCGCCCGGCGACATCTTTGCGGCGTTCGCCGCACTGAGATCCGCCGGAAAGTTTGCCGAACCAGGACCGTTCCGCCCCCTGACGCTGCGCGAATACGGGATTCTGGCCAGAACCGCCGTCCGGCTCGGCGCGCTGGGAGTGAATCCGGCGCCGCCGCCTGAGGAGGCGCCGGCAGGGCGCCGGGGCGGCAAGCACACCCGCAGCAGCGACGCGGAAGCAATCTCGCATCACTACGACGTCGGCAATGAGTTCTACGCCCTGGTGCTCGGCCCGTCGCTCGTGTACTCGTGTGCGGTGTGGGCGGACGAGGGCACCGGCCTCGATGCCGCCCAGACGGCCAAACTTGACCTTGTGTGCCGTAAGCTCGGCCTGCAGCCGGGCATGCGGCTCCTGGATGTCGGCTGCGGCTGGGGAAGCCTGGCCCTGCACGCCGCGGAACACTACGGCGTCGATGTCCTGGGCGTGACCCTCTCCGGCGAACAGGCGGCGGCGGCCCGAAAGCGCGCGGCCGACGCGGGACTCACCGGACGCGTCGAGATCCGGGTCCAGGATTACCGCGACGTCGATGACCCGCCCTTTGAGGCCATCGCGTCGATCGGCATGTCGGAGCACGTCGGCCGGGCCGAAACCCCCGGCTACGTGGCCCATCTCCACGGACTGCTGCGCCCCGGCGGCCGGCTGCTCAACCACGCCATCTCCTGGAACGCCGGGCCCACGGCACCGGACCCGGACTCCTTCCTGCCCCGGTACGTCTTCCCGGACGGTGAGATGATCAGCCTCGCCGAGATGATCGGTGCACTCGAATCCGGCGGCCTCGAAGTGCTCGACGTCGAGGCGCTGCGCCGGCACTACGCCCTGACCCTGCGGGCCTGGGTGAACAACCTGGAAGGGCGGTGGGACGAGGCGGTGCGGCTCGTCGGGGCGGGCCGTGCCCGCGTGTGGCGGCTGTACATGGCCGCGAGCGCGCTGGGGTTCGAGGCGGGACTGACGGGGGTCAACCAGGTCCTCGTTCAGCGCCCGGGCGGATCGGCGCCGCCCTTACGCAGGGACGCCTGGACCTAGCCGCGCTCAGGCGCGGGCCCGCATGAAGGCGGCCACGGGCGCTGCCAGTGAGGCGCCGACCTCCGCCGCGCCGAGCCGACGACCGCGGACTGCGAACGAGTGGTCGCCGTCGTCGAGCCACTGGATCTCGGCGGCAGGACCGATGCGCCCGGCCACGGCTTCCAGCAGTCCCGCGGTGGCGAAGGTGTCGCGGGTGCCCTGCAGGAAGAGCATCGGCAGCGTCAGTCCGTACAGGTGT
>JBFGBS010000539.1:0-2213 GCA_041567475.1 Arthrobacter sp. | reverse complement strand
TTGACCGGCCGGTCACAGAAGCCCGGCGCTTTCGCAATCCCGTGGCAGGACTTCCCGCTGCATCTCTTGGCTGCTATCCCAGCAGTCTGTACAGCGTTTTCTTTAGCCGGCTCTCCCTATGAAAATGCCCGCATCGCTTGTGCGGGCCCCAACACTTACCAGTCCTGCCTCAAGAATTGGGCAGAAAAAAGGGATTTCCGGAGTGGGGGATATTTCAAGTGTAAGGCATCCGGGCAAGGCCTGGCCACCGGGGACGCCGCCGGCGGCGGTGAGCTTGCGCACACAGCCGCGGGCGGCAGGGGTCCTAGACGCCGAGCCGGCGCTCCAGCTTCTTGAACTCGTCCCGGTATTCGGGCTGGAGGCGGATCTCGCCGTCGGCGTCGGCGTCCTTGAGTGCTTCGATGTCCGCCAGGGTGGGATCGCTGAAGAACTTGGCGATGCTCACGCCGTGGGTGGGAATGAAGATCCGGTGGATGTGGTCTCCGGCTTGGATGGTGCCGGTCCGGATCACCCGCAGGTAGGTGCCGACCCGGCCGGCTTCCGTGAAGCGCTTGACCCAGCCGGGTTCGCCGAGATGCTGTTGGAAGGTGGCGCACGGAACGCGTGGGGAGGTCACTTCGACTTCGACGTTCAGCCCGATTTTCCAGCGCTCGCCGATGATCGCGTTCGAGGCGTCGATTCCCGCGACCCGCAGGTTTTCTCCGAAGATTCCGGGCGGGAGGTCGCGGCCGAGTGCGCTCTGCCAGTAGTCGGCGTCGTCCTGGGAGTAGGCGTAGAGAGCCTGGTCCTCCCCGCCGTGGTCGATCCGGCTGGCCTGGATGTCGCCGTGCAGGCCCAGCTTGTGGACTTTCACGGGGCCTTCCACGGGTCGTTTGTCGATCGCGGTGACACCCACGCTCCCCTCGGCGCTAAGGAGTTGGTGTACGCGGCAGACGGCGAGCACTGATGCGGTGTCCATGGCACCAGTGTAGGCCCGCGGAGCGGGCCGGGCGGGAGATCCCGTCAGGAGGAAAAGCCGCCGTCGGCCTTGATGAGCTGCCCGGACACCCAGCGGCCGCCGGGTGAGAGCAGAAACGCGACCGTGCCCGCAACGTCGGCGGGGGTGCCCAGCCGGCCGCCGGGCTGCTGCACCGTCAGGGATTCCCGGAGCGCGTCATCCATCCAGCCGGTGTCCACGGGGCCGGGGTTGAGCACGTTGGCGCTGATCCCCAGTGGACCGAGTTCGCGGGCGGCCGCGATCACGATCCGGTCCAGGGCGCCTTTGGACGCGCCGTAGGGGAGGTTGAACGCGGTGTGGTCGCTGGTGAGGGCCACAATCGCGCCGCCGTCGGCCGGGACTTGCCGGGCAAATGCGGCGATCAGCTGCCAGCTGGCGCGGGTGTTGACGGCGAAGTGCCGATCGAAGCTGGCCAGGTCCGTGTCCAGGATGCCGGAATCCACGGATTCGGCGTGGCTAAGGACCAGTGCGTGCAGCGGTCCGGCGTCTGCCGCCGCAACTGCCATCAGGGCCTCCACGGCGCGCGGGTCCTCGAAGTCCGCCGGAACGGCCAAAACCGCGGCTCCGGTCGCCTCGAGTTCAGCGGTGAGCCGTTCGACGTCCTCCGGCTGGACACCCCACGGCATCCGCGTGTCGTAGTCCTGCCAGTAGGTCAGCACCAGGTCCCAGCCGTCTGCTGCGAGCCGGCGCGCGATCCCGGCACCGATCCCGGCCAACCGGCCGACGCCGGTGATGAGGGCGGTTTTGCGGTGCGGGGACGCTCCGGGCTGCGGGGCGGTGTCAGTCATGCGGCCCAGCCTAGCGGGCGGCGCCACGGACGGTCCCCGCCGGCGCTACGCCGCTGGGCCGCCGGCGCCACGCAGTCGTCAGGCGCGGGGAGCTACGCCGCTATTCGCCCGGGCGCAGCGTGGCCCGGGACGGCCGGTAGGCCAGCGCCCAGTAGACCAGCATGGCCATCCCGCACAGGACGCCGAGGCTGGCGACAATCAGCGGCCACTGCGTCAGCGGGTCTTTGCCCCATTCCTGTGCCCCGGCCGCGACGGCGAGGTACTTCGGGGTCAGGTAGAAGGCCACTGCGGATGCCGCCACGATGATCCAGCCGGCGAGCCGCATCTTCCCGTCCCGGGACGGCACCCGGTGGATAGCGAAGCCCATGCACGGCAGTGCCACGGCCATCCAGACCCAGTGGTGGGACCAGGACACGGGGCTGATGAGC
>JBFGBS010000538.1:0-2225 GCA_041567475.1 Arthrobacter sp. | reverse complement strand
TTGGCGGCCCGCAGCGCCCGGGCGGCGTCCGCAGCCTGGGCGTACGGGATGAACAGCAGGGTGCGGACATCGTCGTCATTGCGGCCGGGAGCCTGGCGGGCTGCGGAGGGGCCGACGCCTGGCGCCCCGCCCGGCGCTCCCCCGGTCATCACGAGCGGCGCCGGTCCGGCGGTCCGGAGCATAATCCCTTGTCCGGCCAGCCGCCGCTCCACCTCGCCGGTGAAGTGTCCGACGGCGGTCCGGCCGCCCGTGACGGAGGCGATCCGGACGGCGGGCGGCAACAGCAGCTCCTGCCGCAATGACAGCTCGCGGCGGGCGTAGCCGGACGGATCCCAGCGCAGCAGCGCCCCGACCCCGGCTGCGTCGTCGGCCGTGATGACCACGAGTCCACCTTCCGGTGCCGGACGGACCAGCGCTGCGGCGTTGAACCAGCGCCGGACCGCGTCTTCGCCCGCCCGCAGGTTTTCCCGGCGCAGCAGCGAATCCCCGTCGAGCAGGAGCGCAGCCGCGTACCCGCCGGCGGCCACCGGTTCGGCACCGACCGTCGCCACGACCAGGGCCGGGCTGTCCGGGACTGCGGCCTTGATGTGATCCCCGGACGAGGTGATCACGGGGGTGCCGGGGAAGGCGCGCCCGAGTTCCTCGGCGGTACGGAGCGCACCGGTGGCACCGCGCCTGAGCCGTGTGTTGTTGCAGTGGGCGCAGCGCCAGGCCTGGGCCGGGGCGGAACACCACCGGCACTGCGGCACGGCCGAGGCTCCCGCGGACCCGGCAATGGCCAACGGTCCGCTGCACGCCGTACAGCGCGCCGGTTCGCGGCAGGTTTCACAGGCCAGCGACGGGGCGTAGCCGGCCCGGGCCACCTGGACCAGGACGGGACCGCGGAGCAGGCCCTCCTTGGCTGCCCGCCAGGCCGCGCCGGGCAGCCGGGCGATGCGGGCGAGCGGATCCCGCTCCTGCTCGAAGCTATCCGCGGTGTTGAGCACGCGCGGGACGGTCCGGCGCAGGACGGTGCGCTCGGCCTCGACGGCCCGGGCCCAGCCGGATTCGACCAGGCGTTCGGCTTCAGTGCTGCGGGTGTGACCCGCCAGCAGGCAGCCGGCGCGTTCCTGGCCGGCGCGCAGGAGCAGCACTTCTCGGGTGTGGGCATACGGGGACCGTTGTTCAATGTGCAGGTCGTCGCCGTCGTCCCAGCAGACCACAAGGCCGAGATCCCGGACCGGCGCGTACGCGGCGGAGCGGGTCCCGACGGCCACCCCGGCGGCGCCGCTAAGAAGCCGGAGGAAGCTGCGGTAGCGCGGCGTCGGGCCGTCGTCCGCGGTCAGGCGGGCGACGTCGCCGGCAGGGAGCAGCTCCAGGAGCGCGGCTTCGACCCGGTCGAGGTCCCGATAGTCCGGCACCACCACCACCGCGCCCCGGCCGGAGAGCCGGACTGCGGCCACCGCTTCCGCGATGAGCCGGGGCCAGCCGCCGGGACCGAACCCCTGCAGGGCGCTCAGGACGGCGCGGGGCGACTCCCCCGCGCCGAGGTGCTGGAGGAAGGCCGGACCGTGGTGATAAGAGGCCCAGCGGGACGCTCCCGCCCCAGCGACGGCACGACCCGCCGGGGCGGGGGGCCCGGCCGGTGCGGAAGGCCCGGCCGGGGCGGGAGGCTCGGCCGGGGCGGTCAGGAACAGGTCCGGATCCAGCCGGCCCTCCGGGGCGAACTCCTTCTCCAGCCGGGCCATCCGCGGCGGGACGGCGACGCGCAAGACGTCGCTGACCGTTCCGGCGTAGCGTTCGGCGATCCGGTGGGCGAGTTCCGCGATGGCGGGAGTGAGCACGCGCACGGCGGAGACCACCTTCTGCAGGGGCAGCAGGCTGTGCCCGGCGTCCGAGTCGGCCCTGCGTTCCAGCAGATAGCCCGTCAGTTCCTGGCCGTTGAACCGCACCTGGACCCGGACGCCGGGCTGCGCCGCGGCGTCCAGGACGGCCGGAACGCTGTAGTCGAACGGCCGGTCCAGATGCGGCAGCGAGGATTCAAGCAGCACCCGCGCAACCGGCAGGGAGGCCGCGAGGTCCGGCCCCGGTACGGCGGCCGGACCCGTCGGGAAGCCATGGAGCAACGACAACTGGACGGGCTCGTCCGGAGCCGACGCACCGGAACGGACGCTCGGCATGGCAACTCCCTCCGTTCAATAACCGTCCTGCACTGGCAGCCCCGGACCCTTGGCCGCGGCCCGGAA
>JBFGBS010000537.1:0-2233 GCA_041567475.1 Arthrobacter sp. | reverse complement strand
GATTCCTTGGCCGAGTGCGCCACGATCAGCGTCTGTCCGCCGCCTTTGGCAGCGATGCCGTTGAGGTTGAACAAGCCGGGGGTTTCGGCGGCCGGTCCGGTCAGCGTCAGGGTCCGGGCCTGCCCGGTCTTGCCGTCGCGATCGACGGGGATGAAGTAGAGCTCGCCGCGGACGGAATTGGTGAACCAGGCCCCGGCCCGGGTGACGGCGACGTCGTTGATGAAGGCCGGCTGGTCCGCCGTGGGCTGCGCGAGTTGGTAGTCCGCGACGGCGGCGCCGGTGCCGGCGTCGTAGACGTACGCCTGCCCGGTGGGGCCCCCGGCGACAAAGAGCAGGTTGCGGCGTTTGTCGACCTTCATGCCCACCGCGGACCGGCCCTCGGGTGCGGTGATGAATTTCTCGGCCGTACCCTTGCGCAGGTCGCCGCGGAAGATGTCGCCGCGGATCAGGTCACCGGCGAAGAACGTGCTGCCGCGGCCCGCCGCGATGCCTTCCGCCCCGGCCGCGCCCGGCAACGGGATCACCTTCGACGTCTTGCCGGCAGGATGGGTTTCCGCCGCAGCGCCGCGTTGGCTCTCCGCGTTCGGCTGCGCGATTGCACTCTGCCCGGGGGCCAGCAGAGCGGTGAGCAGCAGCGCTACGGCGGCAACACGCAGCATCGTGCGGCCGGTTTTCCGCCGGCCGGAATTGGTGGATGGGGTGGATAGTGCAGTCATGATGAAAGCTCCTTCCGGGGACCCGCGTGAGCCCGCGCGGTCGCCGCGGAGAACTCCACGCAATACTTCCCCTCACTGCCACCAACGCCTGTACCGGCCTCCCGGTTCCCGCCATCAGAATTCCCCGTGCCGGCACCCGGGGGCCGTGCAAGGATGAACCATGACCGAGTCGTGTGACGTGTTGGTGATTGGTGCCGGGCTGGCCGGGTTGCAGTGCGCCCGGGAACTGCAGGCCGCCGGACGCGACGTGCGTGTCTGGGAGTCTTCCGATGACGTCGGCGGCAGGATCCGCACGGACAAGGTGGACGGGTTCCTGATGGACCGGGGCTTTCAGGTGCTTAACCCGGCCTATCCGGCGGTCCGCCGTTTCGCTGATCTGAAGGCCTTGCAGCTGCAGCCGCTCGGGGCGGGGATCGGCGTGCGGCTCGATACCGGCCTGGAGGTGCTCGCCCACCCGCTGCGCGAGCCGGGGCTGATCGCCGGAACGCTGCGCAGCGGCATCCTCACGCCCGGCAGCGCCCTGGCTGCCCTGCGCTGGGCGGCACCGGCGGTGCTGGGTCGGCTCCGGCCCGGCCGCGACACGAGCCTCACGGCCGCACTGGATCGCGCCGGGCTCACAGACGGGCTGCGCCGCGTCCTGGAGCAATTCCTCGCCGGCGTGCTGTTGGAGGACGACGGCGCCACCTCCAACGCCTTCGCGCTCTCGCTGCTGCGGTACTTCGCGCTGGGGGTTCCGGGGCTGCCGCGGGCGGGCATGCAGGCACTGCCGCGCCAGCTCGCCGACGGGCTCGCCCGTCCGGTCGAGACGGGCCGGCGGGTGGAGCGGATAACCCGGGAGGCAACGGCGGCCGTGGCGCACTCGGCCGGCGGGAGCATCCGGGCCCGGGACGTGGTGGTGGCAGCAGATCCGGTGGCAGCCGGAGCGCTGGCCGACGTCACCGTGCCCGCCATGAAGGGCGTTATCACCTTCTGGTACGCCGCTGACACCGCGCCGACGCCGTCGCGGATGCTGTGTGTGGACGGCCGTTCCGGGCAGGGCCCCCTGGTCAACACGGCCGTGATCTCCAACTCCGCCCCCAGCTATGCCCCGGCCGGCCGGCACCTGATCCAGGCGTCGGCCCTGGCCGGGCCTGGCCGGACCGGGCCAGCCGAGGCCGATGCACGGCGCCACGCGGGTGAGATTTTCGGCGCCGCGGCGGGCGGTTGGCAGCTGCTGGCCCGGCACGAGGTCCTGCAGGCGCTGCCGGTCCAGCCACCGCCGCTGAACCCGCGACGTCCGCTCCGGATCGCCCCCGGCCTTCTTGTTTGCGGCGACCACCGTGACACCGCCTCGATCCAAGGCGCACTCGAGAGCGGCCACCGGGCCGCCCGCGAGATCCTTGGCCCGCGCCCGTGATGTTCTCCGTCTCGCGGCACTACGGCGTCCCGCCCGAAGCGGCCTGGCGGCTCTTGGCCGACACCGGACACTGGCCGGACTGGGGGCCGTCCGTGCGGTCCGCGGTGCTGGATACCGCCCG
>JBFGBS010000536.1:0-2237 GCA_041567475.1 Arthrobacter sp. | reverse complement strand
TCGGTGGCGAGCCGGGCCCCGTCCGGGACATCCGTCAGCAGCATCGGGCGCAGGAAGCTGCCGCTTTGCGGGACATCGCGCGGGGTGGTGAGTTCCACGGCGCCGAGCGCCAGGGCCTCGTCCACCATCGCCTGCACGCCTTCGACGGCCTGGCGGTCGATCATCGGCCCCAGGTCGGCGGCGTCGGCGCTGGCGGAGCCGTCGGCCACGACCATCTTGTCGAGCCGGACGGTCAGCCGGGACGTGAATTCCTCGAACACGCCGTCCTGGACCAGGAAGCGGTTGGCACCGACGCAGGACTGGCCGGTGTTGCGGGTTTTGGCCACGACGGCGGCCTCGACGGCTGCCTCCAGGTCGGCGTCGTCGAACACAATGAACGGCGCGTCGCCGCCGAGTTCCAGCAGCGGCCGAATCACGCGTTCCGCGGCCTTCGCCATGATCTTCCGGCCCACCGGCGTGGACCCGGTGAAGGTCACGACCCGGACGGCGCGGTGTTCGAGCAGGGTATTGGTGATCTCGCGGGACGGGCCATGGACCAGGTTCAGGACTCCCGGCGGGATCCCGGCGTCGGTGAAGCACCGGAACAGTTCGGTCGCGGCCAGCGGGGCGCGTTCGGAGACGCGGGCCACCACGGTGCACCCGGCCGCCAGGGCGGGGGCGATCTTGCGGGCCTGCAGCGAGCAGGGGAAGTTCCAGGAGGTCAGGGAGACCACGACGCCGGCGGCGGACCGGGTGGTGAGGTGGCGGCGGGCCGGATCTTCGGGTGAGAGGACCTGCCCTTCGGGGCGGCGGACTTCCTCGGCGAACCAGCGGATGTATTCGGCGGAGAAGTTCAGTTCCCCCACGGCTTCGGGCAGCCGCTTGCCGGCTTCGGCGGCAAGGATGGGAGCGATCGTGTCCCGGCGTTCCAGCAGCAGGGCCGCGGCGCGGAGCAGGATGTCCGAACGGACGCGCGCGGGTGTCTTGGACCACGACGGGAAGGCCGCGGCCGCGGCGTCGGCGGCTTCGCCTGCGGTGCCGGCGTCACCCCAGCAGACGTTTCCGACGTCCTGGCCGGTGCCGGGGTTGGTGACGGGTTTGCGGTTGTTCAGCTGCAGCCACTCGCCGTTGATGAGGGTGGTTGCCTGATCGTTGAGTGCCTGATCGTTTAGGGGAT
This sequence comes from Arthrobacter sp., assembly GCA_041567475.1. GTDB lineage: Bacteria > Actinomycetota > Actinomycetes > Actinomycetales > Micrococcaceae > Arthrobacter. The sequence goes on along the minus strand of JBFGBS010000536.1, from coordinate 1,081 downwards.
CCAAGGGACCGGCCTTTCGTTGAAGTGTGTGGGGCGAGTGCGCGCAGTTATCCCTTGGTCGCGCCCGAGGTGATGCCGGCAACGAAGTAGCGCTGCAGGAAGATGTAGGCCAGTACAACGGGAAGAGATGCCAGGATGACGCCGGAGAACAGCAGCGGGTAATTGGTCTGGAACTCCCCCTGGAAGCTAAGGAGCGCCAGCGGCAGGGTCCTGTTTTCGGGCGACCGGACGAACAGAAGCGGATACAGCAGTTCGTTCCAGTGAATAACGAAAAGGAAGATGCCTGCGGCCGCGAGGGACGGCGTGGACAGCGGCATCACGATCGAGCTGTAGGTCTTCCACGGGCCGGTACCGTCAATCGACGAGGCCTCATAGAGCTCCCGGGGCAGGGTCCGCATGAAGCCGCCGAGGATGAACACCGCGATCGGCAAGGTCGAAACGACGTTGGCCAGGATGAGGCCGACGAGGTTGTCCAGGAGCCCGAGGCGGCCGAAGAGAACATAGAGGGGCACCATGTTGGCCTGTGCGGGGATGGCCATACCCAAAACCAGGAATCCGAATATTGCGGCTGACCAGAATCCCCTGATCCGCGCCACGGCGTAGCCGGCGAGGCTGGCCAGGAACAACGTCAAAGGCACGGAGACCAGGGTGACGATGGCGCTGTTCATGAACGACCGGCCCATGTTCTGGCCGCTGATCACTTCAGCAAAGTTGCCGGGGGCCAGGGATTGCGGGAGGCTGAAGGGTCCTGCGAAGAGCTCCGGAGTGGTCTTGAAGCTGCCGAAGATGACCACGGTCAGTGGGACAAGAATGATGACGGTATAGATGGCGAGGATACCGCGGCGTGATATTGAGCCGAGCATAACGCTATTCCCCCTTCGTGGTAAGGCGTAGTAGACGCCGCTGGAGCCACGTGACGAACGCGATCATGGCCATGAAGATGATCGACTGGGCAGCGGCATAGCCGAAGTCGGAATTGGCGAAAGTGCTGTAAATCCGGGTTGAGAGGATGTCCAGGGACTGCTTCGGGGGGTTGCCCGCGATACCGAGGATCAAATCAAAGGCCTTGAACGATTGAATC
>JBFGBS010000535.1:0-2245 GCA_041567475.1 Arthrobacter sp. | reverse complement strand
TCCCCCTGGTAGAGCGAGGTGCCCACAAAGTTCTGCAGGTACACGCCGAAGCCACCGACGAAGGACTTGAAAATGTAGCCGGCCGAGCCCAGCACCAGCACGGCTGCCATGAGGCCCAGGGCCAGCCAGACGTTGAGCCGGCTCATTATCTGAATTCCTTTGCTCAAGCCGGAGGAAACCGAGAGGGCGGCAAGGCCGGTGAGCACCGCGATAATGATCAGCTGCGTGCCGTAGTTGTTTGGAACTCCGAAGAGCCGGGACAGTCCGTAGGAGACCTGCAGTCCCAGAAAACCGATCGGACCGACCGTTCCGGCCACCACGGCGATGATGCACACTACATCGGCCACAGTACCGATCCAGCTGCTGAGAACTTTGCGTCCCATCACCGGGTAGAGCAGGGTGCGCGGCCGCAACGGCATCCCCCTGGAGACGGCATGGGTCATAACGATGGCCCCGAGCGAGCCCAGGATAGCCCACGCCAGGAAACCCCAGTGCACGAAACTCTGACCCAACGCGATGTGTGCCGCTTCTGCAGGGTCGCCGCTGGGAGCACCGAAATATGGCGGCCTGGAAATGTAGTGCGAGATCGGCTCAGCGGCGGCCCAGAAGACGCCGCCGCCGGCCAAGAGGGTGCACATGATCATGGCAACCCACTTGAAGCGGCCGTAGTCCGGGGCAACGGGCCCTCCCAGCCGGGCCTTCGCGTACGGGGTCAACGCCAGCGCAATGGAGCACAGGAAGGTCGCCAGTAGAAGCGCTTGCCAGTAGAACCCGAACCACTGTGCAGCGAAGGCAAAGCCCTCGTCGATGGCGGTGGAAGACTGCTTGGGGAAGACCAGCGTGGCGAGCACAAAGAGCGCCAGAATTCCGAGGCTGGCAATCGTGACCTTGCGATCCGTAACGGGTGTAGGTCGTTCGCCGGCGGTACGGCTGGGGTTCTGCTCGGACACCGCTGGGAGACGTTCTTCGTGCCCCCGTGTTTGGAGTCGGTTTTTCATCGTGGGATCGACAACTTTCCTGTTCGCCGGATCACGCAGATTGCGTATGAATGAGACTAGCCTCACATTATTCACCGGGTCCAAGACTTAGTTTGTCTTCATTGATCACATATGGCTATGGATAGTCGGGGCGCCGCTCAGCCCGGAATGTCGTTGCGGTGCGACCAGCGCCGGACGAACTTCTCGGCCTCGACGATGATCAGCACGGTGGACCCCACAGCGGCGCACAACAGCCACTCCCACCCGGTCAGCGGCGTGAGTTCCAGGATCCCGGCGGACACCGGCCAGGTCATCACGGCCCAATGCAGCGCCAGCGCCACGAGTGAGGTGTACAGCAGTGGCTTGTTGGCCAGCAGCCGTAGCTGGAACAGGGATTTGCTCTCGGCCCGCGAGCTGAAGACCTGGAAGAAGCTGAGCATCACGAACATGGTCAGCGCGAGCGTCCGTGCGTGGGTTTCGGACGAGCCGGTGTTGAGCCCCACGATGAAGGCCAGGATCACGGCCAGCGACATCCACGCCCCGGTGATCCCGGCCCGGAACCAGAGCGTGCGCGAGAGCAGGCCCTCGGCCGGCGGCCGCGGCGGGCGGGTCAGCTCGTCGCCTTCCGCGGGTTCGAAGGCCAACGCGATGTCCTGTACGCCGTTGGTGACCACGTTCATCCACAGCATCTGGACCGGCAGGAAGAGCAGCGGGGTGCCGGCGAAGACGCTTAGCGTCACTGCCACGAGGGCGGCGGTGCCGGTGGAGAGCAGGAAATAGGTGGTCTTGCGGATGGCGGCGAAAATGACGCGCCCCTCCTCCACCGCGTGCACGATCGTGACGAAGTTGTCGTCGGTGAGGACGACGTCGGCGGCCTCGCGGGCGACGTCGGTTCCTGAGCGTCCCATTGCCACGCCGATGGCGGCGGCCTTGAGCGCCGGGGCGTCGTTGACGCCGTCGCCCGTCACGGCGACGATGTTGCCCGAGCGCTGCAGGGCGTGCACGATCCGGAGCTTGTCCACCGGGGAGACGCGTGCGGCGACCCCTACCTGCTCGAGCCGGGCTCCCAGCATGTGGTCGTCGAGGTCCGCCATTTCGGCCCCGGTCAGGGCCTTCTTCTCGACAGCCAGGCCCAGCCTGCCGGCGATGGCCATGGCCGTCACGGGATGGTCGCCGGTGATCATCATGACCTTGATCCCGGCCCGCCGGCACGCGGCGACCGCCTCGGCGACCCCTTCCCGCGGCGGGTCGGTCATGCCCTCCATGCC
>JBFGBS010000534.1:0-2252 GCA_041567475.1 Arthrobacter sp. | reverse complement strand
CTTGCCGACCTTGAGTGCGGCGATGCCGACGGCGATCGCGATCACGAGGATCTGGAGCACGCTGAAGCTCACGGCGGTGCTGGCGACGCCCTCGGTCACGGTGGTGGTGGCGCCGAGGCCCAGGAAGTTCTTCGGGAACAGGCCGGTCAGGAAGGCCCACCAGCTGCCGGACTTGCCGGCGTACTGGGTTTCCTGCGGGATGCCGGTGTTGGCTCCGGGCTGCAGGAGCACGCCCAGGCCGATGCCGATCAGCACCGCGATCAGGGACGTGATGGCGAACCAGAGCAGGGTGTTCCATGCCAGCCGGGCGGCATTGGAAACGGCGCGCAGGTTGGAGATGGAGCTGACGACGGCGGTGAAGATGAGCGGGACCACCGCGGTCTGCAGCAGCGAGACATAGCTTGAGCCGACGCCCTGCAGTGTGGCGCCGAGCGCGTTCGGCTCGGCCTTGGTACTGCCGGTGTACTTGGCCAGCAGGCCAAGGCCAAGACCGACGAGAAGGGCGGCGATGATCTGGACGCCGAACGAGCCGGCCCATTTGGGCAGCTGGAAGCCGCGCGTTCCTGCGGGGGCGGGGGTGCTTGTCTGAGTGCTCACCGGAACACGCTAGGACCGGACCCCGTAACGCGACGAACGATTGTTGAGCAATGTTACGCGGCACCGTTCCCCGCGGCTCCGCCCGGCGGAAGTTACCCGAGGAGCGCGCGCTTGAGTGTGTCCAAACCCACAGAGCCGATGTTCAGGGCCCGGGTGTGGAACTCCTTGAGCTCAAAGCCGGGCCGGGCGGCGAGCTCGGCCCGGATCTGCTCCCAGAGCCGCTGACCCACCTTGTACGACGGCGCCTGTCCGGGCCAGCCCAGGTAGCGGGCGAACTCGAACTTCAACTGCCCCTCGCTGATGGCCAGATTCTGCTCCAGGAACGCATAGCCCTTCTCCGGCGTCCACGTCCCGGAGCCCCAGCGTTCGGGCACCTCAAGCTCGAGGTGTACGCCGATATCGAACACCACGCGGGCCGCGCGCATCCGCTGCATGTCCAGCATCCCCATGTGGTCGCCCGGATCCTCGAGGTAGCCCAGCTCCTGCATGAGCTTCTCGGCGTAGAGCGCCCAGCCCTCGCCGTGGCCCGACGTCCAGCAGACACTGCGGCGCCATTTGTTGAGCAGTTCGCGGCGGTAGGTGGCCGTGGCGACCTGCAGGTGATGGCCGGGAACGCCTTCATGGAACACCGTGGTGGTCTCGGCCCACGTGGTGAAGGTGTCCTCGCCGGCGGGGACGGACCACCACATCCGGCCGGGCCGGCTGAAATCCTCCGACGGCCCGGTGTACCAGATGCCGCCTTCGTCCGTGGGGGCTATCCGGCATTCGAGCGTCTTCATCACGTCCGGGATCTCGAAGTGGACGCCGGCCAGCTCGGCTACCGCCTTGTCCGAGAGGCCCTGCATCCAGGCCTGCAGCGCCGCCGTGCCCTGGAGCTGGCGGGCGGGATCCTGGTTAAGGACCTCCTTGGCTTCGGCAATGCTGGCGCCGGGCCGGATCTGCCCGGCCACCGCTTCCTGTTCGGCGATGATCCGGTCCAGTTCCTCCACGCCCCAGGCGTAGGTTTCCTCCAGGTCCACGGTGGCGCCCAGGAAGTCCCGGGACGCGAGGGCGTAACGTTCCCGTCCCACGGCGTCCCGCGCCGGTGCTGCGGGCAGCAGCTCGGTTTCGAGGAAACCGGCGAGCCTTGAGTAGGCCACGCGGGCATCGGCCGTGCCGGCATCGAGCGCGGACTGGACCGCCGCGGGCAAGGGACCCGTGCCGGTCCGGGCGCCCGCGGCGAGTTTCGCGAAGTACCCGTCCGCGGCGGCGTGCTTGCTGGCCTGTTCGATCACAATCTTCACCTGGCGGGCGGCGGAGACCTTGCCGTCGTCCTTGGCCGCGCGGAGCGAGTCGATGTAGCCGTCGATCGCGCCCGCCACGTTGTGGGCCCGGCCGGCAATGTGCTCCCAGTGCTCGGCGGTGTCCGTGGGCATCAGGTCAAAGATGGCGCGGATCTGCTGGGCGGGGGATTCGATGTTGTTCAGGTCGGCGGCGTCCCAGCCCGAGGCATGGAACTCCAGCTGCAGGCCCAGGCGCTCGTGCATGGCGTCGAGGGTGACCGCGTCGACGTCGTCCGCCGGCTGCAGTCCGTCGAGGGCGGTCAGCGCCTCGCGGGCAGCGGCCGCGAACGCCGCGTGGCCGGCGGGGGAGAAGTCCGGATACTCAGTTTCGTG
>JBFGBS010000533.1:0-2254 GCA_041567475.1 Arthrobacter sp. | reverse complement strand
GGCATGCCAACAGACTACTGGGGCCGCTCAGTTCATGGTGAACCGGCGGGCCACCAGGGAATTGACCGCCGGAACCGCGGCGGCCGCACCGATCGTCCGGTTCCGTACCCGCAGGAGCCCGGCCGGCATCGGGCGGCCCAGAGCCATGTTTATCTCAGCCTGACGTGCTGCCCGGGCGGCCGCCCCCAGCCGACGCCTTTCGAAGGCCCGCAAGGCACCGTGCATATCGGAGCCCCGCAGGACCCCGGCGACGAGGGGAGCCAATGCCGCAGCGTCCAGCCAGCCCAAGTTCATGCCTTGGCCGCCGATCGGGCTCACTTCGTGGGCGGCGTCCCCGATCAGCACGGTGCGGCCGGTGACCATGCGGCGGGCCAGCCGCGAGCGGACCCCGAAGCTGCTGAGCATGCTGTTGCCGGCAGGGTCGATCTCCAGGCCCGTCCGGTCCTGCACACACTGCGCCAGCCAGCCGGCGTCGCCAGCGGTTGCCGCCGCGCGGCCGCGTTCGCCAAGCCGGACCACCCAGCGCCGCCGCTGTCCGGGCAGCGGAAAGGACTCGACGATGCCCGCCCGGGCCAGGAACAGGGCGGCATCGGCGCCGAAGCCGGTGGTGTCCGCGAAGTCTCCCATCAGGTAGCTGTCCGGATAGTCCTTCGCTTTGACCGCGGTGCCCTGAAGTGCGCGCACGGTGGACCGGACGCCGTCGGCGGCAATGACCAGCGGCGCCGAGTACCGGCGGGTCCCGTCGTGCGTGGCCGCTTCGAGCGTGACCCGGCCGCCGCCGGAGAGCCCGGTGAGGCGGACCCCGCGGTGGAGGGCGTCGGCGTCGAGCTCATGGACCCGGCGTGCCAGCACCGCCTCGGTGCGGGCCTGTGGAAGGGACAGGACGAACGGGAAGCGTTCCGAGACGCCGGCGAAGGACATCTCGGCCAGGGTCCGGCCGGCGTCGATCGCGATGCCGCGGCGGATCCGGACGCCCTCCGCGACCAGCGGTTCGGCCAAGCCGGCCTGCTCCAGTGCCGCGAGGGCCGGTGGATGGATGCCGATGGCCCGTGAATGTTCTTCCGGGGCGTGCCGCTGTTCCAGGACACGCACGTCGATGCCCCGCTGCAGCAGCAGCACGGCCATAAAGAGCCCTACCGGGCCGCCGCCGACGATCAGCACGTCAGTCATCGGTGGCTCCTGAGCGGACCCGGTGCAGGAGCAGATGATGAAAGGGGAAGTGGGGGACAACGGCCCAGCCCGGGGGAGCGGCGGCGGCGAGCTCTGCGGGTGTATAGCTGCGCCGGATGGACGTCAGTCCGTCCTCGCGGATGAAAGAGCGGGTGAAGACCCGGGCGAAGGTGTGGAAGAGCGCGAAGGCGGCGGGGCTGCGCCGGAGATCGTTGTGGATGACCTGCCCGCGGGAGAGCGCGGCGGATTCGGCCAGGAATTCCGGCAGTTCCGCCTGGCCGAGGTGGTGAAGCACGTGGTTGGAGATAACGACGTCGTACTGCCGCCCCTCCGCCGCCAGCTCCGCAGCCGTGGCCTGGCGGAAGGTGACCCCGGCGTCATTGTTGCGGGCCCGGGCGAAGCGGCTGGCCCGGGCGTCGGGGTCGATGCCGGTGATCTCCAGGCGCAGTCCGTCCCGGGCCGCCCATCGGGCGAGCATGACGGGCACGTCGCCGCCGCCGCAGCCGATGTCGAGCAGCGTGGTGCCGGCGCCGCTGCTGAGTTGCGGCCTGATCCTGCTCCGGTAGATGCCGTGCCAGCCTGAGACAACGCGGTTGACGAGGGCGAACTGGATGTAGGTGCGCTCGAGCAGTTCCGGGTCGCAGCCGGGCAGGTCCATTTCCTCGACGGCGTCCACGGCCCGGTCCCGCAGGAACGCCATGCCCCGCGCTCTCAGGCCATGGCCGAGGCCGGCTCGGCCACCGCGGTGCCGTCCGGCTGCTCCGCCACGCCCGCCGCGGCGTTTTCGCGGTCCGCGCGTCCGGCTGCCGGCGGGCCGGACACCTTGGTGAAGAGTGCCGTTTCCACCGTCAGGCCCGGACCGAACGCCATTGAGCAGATCCGCTCGTCGCCCTCGCCCTCGGCCGCGGCCGGGAGATCCAGGATGTGCCGGAGCACAAACAGAACGGTTGCGCTGCTCATGTTGCCGTAGTTCCGCAGGGTTTCCCGCGCCGGGATCAATTGCTCATCGCTGAGGTCCAGCCGGGACTGGACCTTGTCCAGGATGCTGCGGCCGCCCGGATGGATGGCCCAGTGCCGGATGTCG
>JBFGBS010000532.1:0-2269 GCA_041567475.1 Arthrobacter sp. | reverse complement strand
TTTACCTCTACTATGGACAGAGCGGGCAACCGAGTATTTTTTATCACGCTGGAAATCCTTGGAAACCGGCCTATCCGCGGGCCTTGCCTGCACCTTTGAAGGGGAACATTTATGGCTCGGAGCCCTGAAGATTCACTCAAGGCGACTCTGGGCAGGGTGGCCCCCGGCACGGCCCTCAGGGATGGCCTGGAGCGCATCCTCCGCGGCCGTACCGGCGCGCTGATCGTGCTGGGGACGGACCGCACCGTCGAGTCCATTTGTTCCGGCGGCTTTGAAATCGGGATCGATTTCTCCCCTACCCGCCTGCGGGAACTCGCAAAAATGGACGGCGCAATCGTCTGCGACAAAGACGCCAGCAATATCCTTCGGGCTGCCGTCCAGCTGGTCCCCGATTCGAGCATCGAGACCCAGGAATCCGGGACCCGGCACCGGACGGCAGAACGGGTGGCCATCCAGACGGGGGTGCCCGTTATCTCCGTCAGTCAGTCGATGCAGATCATCGCCCTCTATGTGAACGGGCTGCGGCACGTTCTGGAGGGCTCGGAGAAGGTCCTGGCCCGGGCCAACCAGGCCCTGGCCACCCTGGAGCGCTACCGCTCGCGGCTGGACCAGGTCACCAGCTCGCTCTCCGCGCTGGAGATCGAGGCGATGGTGACCGTCCGCGACGTCGCGGTGACGCTGCAGCGCCAGGAAATGGTGCGCCGGATTTCCGAAGAAATCTCCCAGTACGTGCTCGAACTCGGCGAGGACGGCCGCCTGCTCTCACTACAGCTCGATGAGCTCACGGTGGGCCGGGGGCCGGGCAGCGACGTGATTATCCGGGACTACTCGGGCCCGAACGCCTCGGCCGAGGACATCGAGAGGGCCGTGAAGGCACTCGTGAACCTGGGCCCCACGGAGCTGATTGACCTGGCCCGGATTTCCGGGATCGTCGGCTTTGCCGGCGGCGAAGCCAACCTCGACGCCGTCGTGCAGCCCCGCGGCTACCGGCTGCTCTCCGGACTCAAAGCCGTGCCCAAGGCGGTCGCGGACCGCCTGGTGGACCACTTCGGCGGCCTGCAGTACCTGATGGCGGCCACCATTGATGACCTCATGACGGTGGATGGCATCGGCGACCAGCGTGCCCGGACCGTCCGCGAAGGCCTGAGCCGGATGGCAGAGGCCAGCCTCCTCGACAGGTTCCTCTGACCCGGAGCCCCGGGCGGCCCGGCCTGGCCTGGCCGCCGCGCGCCGGCGTCAGTTGAGCTGGAACACCGCCTTCGGGCTCAGCGCGTTGCCCAGCCGCGCCGTGAAGACGTAGTAGGCGCCCCCGGCCCCGGGCACGGCCTCGATCGCCACGCAGCCCGGCACGGAACGGTTGCGCGGCCAGGGGAAGTTGGCGGTTTCGGATTGCCCCGGGGCGATCGTCTTCATCAGGTCGCTGCTCTCGGCCTGGCAGTCCCGGGAGGAAAAAATCCGGTCAGACCCGCTGATGATCAGGAATTCCATCTGCGACGTCCCCATGTTCACTTCGCACGGGACCTTGTTGCCGTTCGTGACCTGCAGGCTGAGCATCGGAATCTCGCCGGCCGCGTAGGCCGGCTGATCCGTCGCCGCCGTCACGCTGACCCGGCTCGGGTCGCAGCCCCTGCCGGCGGTAGAGGCCGGCGACGCGGACCCTGACGGGACCCCGTCCGCTCCCGGCACGCTCTCCCCGGCGGGAGCACCGCTGCCCGCAGCCTGCCCGCTGCCGAAGGCGCCGGACACGGCCACGACGCCGCCGGCCACCACCGCGAGGACGAGCAGCAGCAGGACACCGGCCAAGAGGCGCCGGCGGCGGTAGACGGCCGTCAGCGGCGGACGCCGGGCACCCTGTCCCCGCTGCCCGTTGCCGGCCCCCGCCTGCCGTGACCCGCTTACTCCTGAAGTGCCTTGCCTGCCCATCCTCCTAGGCTAGAGAACCCGGCCGCGCTTGCGGGCGTCCCACGCCGGAAACCTGTCACGGACGGCATCTATTAGGCTGGAGTAATCAAAGCTCCAGCCGCCTCCGCCGCCGTCCCGGCCGCCGCTCCCCTCCCCCGCCGTACCGCCGGGCTGCCCGCCGAGGCCGTCGACGCCGCGGGGCCGGATCTGCCTGCGCTCCATCGCACGCTGGCCGGCTGGTTCGCCGCCACGGCCCGCGACCTGCCCTGGCGGGCCCCGGACCGCACTCCGTGGGGTGTGCTGGTCAGCGAGGTGATGCTGCAGCAGACCCCGGTGGTCCGGGTGCTGCCCGTCTGGCACGAGTGGC
>JBFGBS010000531.1:0-2271 GCA_041567475.1 Arthrobacter sp. | reverse complement strand
TACCAGAAAACCGACTCGTTTGCCGCTGTGGACAACATGCTCACCGCGGCGAAAAAGGACTTCGAAGCCGCGAACCCCGGCGTCACGGTGGAAATGCAGCCGATCATGGCCAACGATGAGGACTACGGCACCAAACTGGCGTTGGCCCTGCGGTCCCCGGAGACCGCACCGGATGTCTTCTACGAGGACAGCTTTAAGGTCCGCGCCGATGCCGACGCCGGCTACTTGCTGAAACTCGATGAACGGCTGGCCGCGTGGGAAGACTGGGCCGCCTTCAGCGACGCCGCCAAGACCGCGGGCGCCGGCGACGACGGCGGCACCTACGCCGTGCCACTGGGGACCGATACCCGCGCGATCTGGTACAACAAAAAGGTCCTCCAGTCCGCCGGCATTGAGGTGCCCTGGCAGCCCAAGACCTGGGACGACATCCTCGCCGCAGCCCGGACCATGAAGGCCGCTGATCCCGGACTCATCCCGTTCAGCATGTATGCCGGGAAAGGATCCGGCGAGGGGACCGTCATGCAGAGCTTCTATGAACTGCTCTACGGCACCGGCGACACCCTCTACGATGACGCCAGCAACAAATGGGTCGTCGGTTCGGAAGGATTCATTGCGTCGCTGGACTTCCTGCAGACCCTCTACGCAGAGGGGCTCGCGGTGACGCCCGCGCAGGCGCTCGATGGCAACGTGTGGAAAAAAGTAGTCGGCGAGTGGCTGCCCCAAGGCAAGATGGGTGGGACCGTGGAAGGCTCCTACGCGCCGTCGTTCTGGCAGTCGGGCGGCAGTTACGAATGGCCGGGCTACGAGCAGGACATGGCCGTGGCGAAGTTCCCGACCCGCAACGGCCAGGCACCCGGTGCCGTCAGCATGTCCGGCGGCTGGACCCTCGCCGTCAGCGCGGACTCCAAGAACCCGGACCTGGCCTTCAGCTTCCTTACCTCGGCGCTGAACAAGGAGAATTCACTGGCGTTCGCCCTCGAAAGCCTGCAAATCGCCGTCCGCGAGGATGTGGCGTCCGAACCCGCGTACCAGTCCGCCAACCCGTTCATCAAAGACGTGTCCGCGCTTGTGGAGGTCACGCACTTCCGGCCCAGCACCGCTGACTACCCGAAGATCTCCTCGGCGGTCCAGGAAGCGACGGAAGCGGTCATCACCGGCACGCTCTCCCCGGAGGAGGCTGCGGCACGCTATGACGAGGCCGTCCGGGCGCTGGTCGGCGACGAGAAGGTTGTGCAGAAGTAGCCGATGAGGCCCCCGCCGCGGCCGGCAGTTCTACGCCGCACCACCCGTTTGCTTCCCCTGGTGCCCGCCGCCGTGCTGTTACTGGTTTTTCTGGCGGGTCCGCTCTACTGGTCTTTCCAGGCGTCGCTGACCGATGTGGCCCTCTCCGGCAAGAGCGCCCGCTCGCCGGAATGGGTGGGGCTGGCGAATTACGAGCGGCTGGCGGCGGATCCGCTGTTCCCGCTCTCCGTCGGGCTGACCGTCGTCTTTGTGCTGGCCTCCGCTGTTATCGGCCAGAACCTGCTGGGCCTCGCGATCGCGGCCCTGATGCTCAAGGCACGGAAACCCGTGGCCGCCCTCGTCGGAACGGCCGTGGTCGCGGCCTGGATGCTCCCGGAAATCGTGGCGGCCTTCGCCGCTTACGCCTACTTCAGTCCGGAGGGCACGCTGAACCAGTTGCTGGCAGGCGCCGGGATCCGCGGTGCCGACTGGTTGTACTCATATCCGCTGGCCGCGATCATTCTGGCCAACGTCTGGCGGGGGACCGCGTTCTCCATGCTGGTCTACCGGGCCGCACTGGCGAACGTCCCGGCCGAACTGCTTGAGGCTGCCGCGCTTGACGGGGCGGGGTCGTGGCAACGCGGCCGCTACGTCACGCTGCCGCTGATACGCAGGAGCATCGCCACCAACCTGATGCTCATCACACTCCAGACCCTGGCCGTCTTCACCTTGATCTGGGTCATGACCGGCGGCGGCCCCTCCAACGCGACCTCCACCCTGCCGGTGCTTGCCTACCAGCAGGCCTTCAGGTTCGGTGACATCGGGTACGGAACCGCCATCGCCTCCGTGCTGATCGTCATCGGGCTCGGCTTCGGGATCGTCTACGCGCGCATGCTGCAGGAGAAGTCCCGGTGACCGGCCTGATCAGGCCCGGCCGGGTGCGGCGTAGCGGCATGGCCCGGCCCGGACGGAGCCGGCGCAACGGCAAGGGCGGTTTCACCGCCGGGCTGCCTGCCGATCTGGCCCTGCTGCTGATCGGCGCCTCGTTCG
>JBFGBS010000530.1:0-2272 GCA_041567475.1 Arthrobacter sp. | reverse complement strand
GCGATGACCCAGATGGTGTGGTCAAACGGGCTCGTGCCCTCGGCAGCGTCGGCGTCGAACAGGCCGCGCATGCGGCGCTGCGAGTAAGCAAAGCCCACGGAGGAGGCCAGGCCCTGACCCAACGGGCCGGTGGTGATCTCCACCCCGGGGGTGTGCTTGTATTCCGGGTGTCCCGGAGTCAGCGAACCCCACGTCCGCAGTGCCTGCAGGTCCTTCAGTTCCAGGCCGTAGCCGGAGAGGAAGAGCTGGATGTACAGCGTAAGCGAGGAGTGTCCAGGGGAGAGAATAAACCGGTCACGGCCCAGCCAGTCAGGGTCGCTGGGGTCGTGCCGCATCAGCTTCTGGAAGAGGAGGTAGGCGGCCGGGGCCAGGCTCATGGCCGTGCCCGGGTGCCCGTTGCCGACCTTCTCCACCGCATCCGCGGCCAGCACCCGGGCGGTGTCCACGGCGCGCTGGTCCTCGGCTGTCCAGGTGAATGTTGCTGTTTCAGGATTTAACAAGGTACGCGTCGCATTGGCTGTCGGATTCACGATATCCCCTTCGATTCGGTCATCGGCCTGAGTCGGCCGCACGGGAGCTTTCTGGTTGCTATCCATGATTGCGAAACAAACGGGTAGGAGTAACACTGTTTTCTGACGGTTTTGACTACACTTTAGGATTGGGTGGAGGTTTCCGCCCCGACAGCCCTCAAGGAATTCACTATGACTTCTTCAGAATTGCCCTGGCCGCTACTGCAAACCATCGCCTCGTTGGCCGATGCCCCGCTGGACCAGATAGCGGCGCGGCTGCGTGATGCCACACTCCCCCACCTAAAAAGTAGCGCTCTGGTAATTTTTACTGAGGACTGTACGGGGCGTCCACAGAAGAAGGCGGGTGCGGACGAGATCACGTCCCGGGTCTCGATCGCCGAACTGGATACGCTTCGCGCTTCCCTCTCGGATGAGACTCCTTGGTTCGGGGAAGCAGAACTCGCCGGCCGGTCCCGGCCCGTGCTGGCCCTGAAGCACGCCTCCAGCCACGCCCTCCTTGTCCTCACCGATCCCGAACCTGCAGAGCCGGCCGATCCGGGGCGCAGTGCCGGGTTGGACATGGTGAAATATTTGTGGAGCATCGCTGCCCGGCGGATCCAGGAGAAGGTGGCTGATGCGCCGCCGTCCTACCTGCTGGAATCGCGGGCGGCCTCTGCTGAACGCATCCGGGTGACGGCGGAACTGACCGATCTGCACTCGACGACCCTTGAGACGCTCATGGCAGCCCTGCGATCATCCTCCCTGGACGATGCGGCTGCCCGCTCGACCGTCATAGACCTGACCGGCAAGGCCTTGATCCGGCTCCGCACCCTCAGCGACCGCACCACGGATCTGGTGGAAGAGCCAGTCGCCAAAGCCTTCGAACGGCTCCGGGAGGACCTGCGGCCGCTCACGGGATTCAGCGGCATTGAGGTCCAGTTCATTGAACCGCCGCTGAACGGAAGGGCCCTCCCTGGCGAAGTTGCCCACGCGGCACGGGCGATCGTTCGCGGGCTTGTACTGGCCATGATGGAACAAACCGATATCAGCAGAATCCGGACGCAGTGGGACTGCGATGGGGAGAACCTGCTGATCAACGTCCGCGACGACGGCGGCGGTGCGCTCACCGCCGATACGCCAAGCATCAGCGGCCTGAAACGCCGGGTCCAGGCGCTCAGCGGACACCTGCGGATGGATGTAATGGCAGGCTGGGGTGCAGACATTCTGGTCTCGCTCCCGCTGGATCTGCAGGCACGCCCCGCTGCGGATGTGGCCGGGTGGAACCTTGCTGCACGGGAACTCGAAGTGCTCCAGCACCTCGCCGCCGGTCACCGCAACCGCATCATCGCCTCACGCATGGGCATCAGCGAGAACACGGTTAAGTTCCATGTGCGGAACCTGTTCCGGAAGCTCGAGGTCGGCTCACGCACCGAAGCCATCGCCCTGGCACACAGCCACGGCCTCCGCTGACGGGATGCCGACCTGACGGCGGCGGGTTAGCTCGGTGCCCCTACACGAGTATCAGTGACAGAGGATCGCGGTTGATTCCCGGCTCCGGGGCAGCAATCAACGTCCCGCGCCCTTCCTGGTGCGCTCTGAAACTTCCGAGACTGCAGATAGTGTCGCCGAATACTTCGTCGGGGTCGAGGCGGCGGAGTTCTTCGGCGAGGCAGTCTTTGAGGCTGCGGCGGGGCAGGGAGATCCGTTGGGCGGGTTGGCCGGGTTGGGTGAGTTCGGCGATGGTCTGGCCGGGGCGGAGGAGT
>JBFGBS010000529.1:0-2272 GCA_041567475.1 Arthrobacter sp. | reverse complement strand
GCTCGCCGGGCTCAGCGTCTGGGCCGCCGGAAACGCCCTGCAACCCGCCATGCCGGCGGCGCAGTCCGCGGACTCCGGTACCGGCACGCCGCGGCTGATCCAGCCGGCCACCACCCGCACCCTTCCCGCCACCGCAGTGGACCGGGGCGAAGGCCCCGAGCAGACCCGCACCCTGGTGATCTCCGGCACCGACGGTGGCGGGTTCACCGCATCGCTGATGCGGGGAGCGGGAACCACCCTGGACGCACTCTCCACCATTGCCGCCGCCCGGACCATCATGGGGGAGCCGGGCCAGGAGAGCCTGCGTGAAGACGACCCCGTCGAGGCGTCCCTGCGCATGGTGGTTGCGACCCTGGTCGCCGGGGAGGGGGTGGATCCCCGGGCGGAGCTGGAGCGCCTCGGGGCCGGCTTCGTGATCCTGCGCGACTCGGACCCCGCCGCCCAGTTGACGGCCAGCCGGATGGACGCTGTCCCCGGGCTCGTCGCCGTCGGGCGCACCGATGTCGGGTGGCTGTGGCGGATCACCCCGTTGAACCAATCCGCCGCCGGTGCCGCGGACGTCGCGCACCGGGTCCGGATCATCGACGCTGCCGGAGCCACTACCGGGTCCGTCCCGGCCGGGCCCGTCACCGCCGCCGGCGCCGTGCCGGCGGGCCCGGAGGGGCGGCTGGTGGTGCTCACCGAGCGGACGGACCCCAACTGGATTGCCACCCTGGACGGGAACCGGCTCACCCCGACGGCGTCCGGTTGGGCGCAGGCGTTCACCCTGCCCGCCGAGGGCGGGCAGCTCAGCATCCGTTATGACGCGCCGTGGGAGCCCTGGGCAGCAACCGCCCAGGCCGTCCTGATCGGGATGACCGTCCTGCTTGCCATCCCGCTGCCGTCCCGCCTGCCGCATACCGGCATCTCCCGGGGCGAAGCCGCCCTCCGTAAGGAACGTCACCATGTATAAGGACGTAAAGGACGACGCCGGGAAACGGCCCGTGCGGGTGCCCCGGAGCATGTCCCGGCGCGCAACCGCAGGCCGGATCGTTTCCGCAGGGGTCCTCCTGGTCGCAGCGGGGGCCCTGGTGACGGCACCGGACCTCGTTGGCCCCGGCGCCGCCAACCGGCAACTGGAGGCACCGCTCACGGCCGTACCCGCCGGTCAGAGCGTCGGAGTCTGCCCGGGCCCGGCCCGGCTGCTTGAAGGTACCCCGGTAGGCACCGATCCCCAGTTCAGCCCGGAATCCGCCACAGCGGCCACAAGCCTGAACGCCGTGGTGCTCAGCACAGACTCGGGCGTCATCCCGGGCAGCCGACTGGACGGGATGAACGGGACCCCGATGACGGAAATCGCCCCGGAGCCGGCAGCCGGGGCCGCCGAGGCCGTCGCAGGCACCCCGGCCCAGCGGGCCGGCGTCGTCGCCGGGCTCGGTGTCAGCGACGTGAGCGCCCTTACCGCCGAACCGCTGGATGACCGCCAGCCCGCAGCCGGAGCGGTCGTCAGCTATTCCGCCACCGACGGGGATCTCCGCGGCTCCGCAGCAGCCTCCTGCCAACGGCCCGCCAACGACCTCTGGCTGGTCGGCGCCAATACGGCCCTCGGCCGGTCAGCCGTTCTGCACCTCAGCAACCCCTCCGGCTCCCCGGCGACCGTGAGCCTGGAACTATACGGCGCGGCCGGCCAGATCCAGGCCCCGGGCAGCCGTGGCCTGTTGGTGGCCCCGGGCACCACCCGCGCCATCATCCTCGGCGGCCTGGCACCGGGGCAGGATAGCCTCAGCGTCCGGGTGCAGAGTGCCGGCGGCCCCGTCGCGGCCCACATCCAGCAGAGTGTGCTCCGCGGACTCACTCCCGGCGGCGTGGACTTCATCACCCCGGGCGCCATGCCGGCGATCCGGCAGGTGATCACCGGGCTCGACATCCAGGATCCCGCAGCCCAGGCCGCACTCGCCGCCGGCTCCGGCTACGCCGACGCCGCGCCGGCCCTCCAACTGACGGTTCCGGGCACCGCCGACGCCGTGATCGAGATCAACCTTTACGGCCGGGACGGCCGGACGACGCTGCCCGGCGGTGGCGTCGTCACGGTCAAAGCCGGATCCGTCACCGAAGTGTCCCTGCAGGGCGTACCGGCCGGGCTGTACACGGTGGCCGCGAACTCGGACGTCTCCTTCGCGGCCGCCGCTCGGGCGACCCGGGGGCTCAGCGCCGACGACGCCGTCGATATCGCCTGGTCTCCGGCTGCGGCCCGGCTGGGCAGCCAGCACGTGGTTCCGGTGCCGGCCACGGG
>JBFGBS010000528.1:0-2274 GCA_041567475.1 Arthrobacter sp. | reverse complement strand
TACGTCGTGAAGCCCTGTTCGGCGATGCCGAGCTGGTAGCTCAGGGCCGCGGCCATGATGAACGCCGTGAAGCGCTGCCGTTCGCCGCCGGACATGGATCCGGTGTCCGCGTGCATAAAGACGTCCGTTGTCCGGGCGCCCTTCTTCGATGCCGGCGCGTCGCGGTGCTCCTTGCATTGGATAAACAGGTGTCCGCGGACATCGAGCACCTCGGCCCGCCAGCGCCGGTCCTCAGGCGTCTGCGAGCCCAGCCGCTTCACAAGCGTTTCCAGCGATTTGTAGCGGGCGGTGAGTTCGGCGTCGTCGTCCGGCCCCGACGCCGGAACCGCCGCCTTGCCGGGCCGGGCGTGCCGGACTTTCAGGGCGTTCTGGATGGCGTCCTTGAACTGTTTGGCCGTGGCGGGCAGGGTCTGCTTGATATCCAGTTCGAGGAAGCTTCCCTCGTGGAAATTCACTTCGGACAAGATGCCGTTCAGCGGCAGGATGCGGCTGGTGATGGTGCGCCGTTCCTCATCCAGCAGGTGCAGCAGGGTGCTGAAGGATTCGTGGGTGCGCTGGTTGAAGAACTGCCGGAATTCCGCCTCCTGGGCGGGCAGCCCGTCGCTCACAATCGCGTGATAGCGGGCTTCGAACTCCCCGGCGGCACCGATCGAGGTGCCGTGGTCGGCGGAAATCGCCGTACCCCATTCGCGGACGAAGCCCTCGAACATGCGGGTCAGCCGCTCGGACGTGGCCTGGCCGCGCGATTCGGACGCGTGCAGCTCGGCGAGGAGCCTGGTCCGGACGGCGTGGGCGAGGTTGTCCAGTTCATGCATCTCCTGCACGTCGCCGAAGTCTGCGAAGTACGGTTCCAGCGCCGTGACGGTCGCCTCCGCCGGCGGCGCCTGCGCCACGCGGGCGCGGGCGTCGTCCAGCATGGCATTGGCGGCGGTGAGCTGTGCGTCCAGGGCTTTGTATTCGCTCTGCAGCACGGCCGCGGCTTCGGTGCTGGACTGGTGCTGGTGCCGGACGGCGTCGATGCTGTTACGCAGCGGTTCCAGGTCCGCCTGGGCCGCGAGGGCGTCCTTGAGCCGTTGTTCGATCCGGCCCAGTTCCGCGGCCGCGACCGCTGCCGAGACCTGCTCCCAGGGCCGGCGGTCGTCCGCGACGCGGCGGAGCGCCTCCAGCTGGCGGGTCATGCCCTGGTGCCTTTCCTCGCGGCTCTGCGCGAGTTCGGCGGCGGCGGCAAGTTCCTGCTCGAGGTCAGCGACCTGGGCCGCGACGAGGTCGAGCTTGGCGGCGTTGTCGAAGCCGAGCACGTAGTCCTGCCGGCCGGTGAAACGGTCGTCCTTTTCCACCGTGTGCCGGTTGCGCTTCACCACCCCGCCGAGGCTCAGGCCCTTGTCGAGCGCGGCGAGGTCGTCCGGGTCCTCGACGCAGGCGTAGTCGAGGTCCAGGGCGATCCGTTCCCGGAGCCAGGCGCTGGCGTCGGCCACCGGCGCCGACGGGCTGCCGGTGTCGGCCAGGAAGCTCAGCTTCGTGAGCAGATCGCCGTCGGCTGCGTCTTCCACGGCGAGCGCGCCGCCGGGCAGGGGTTTGGACACATCCACGGCACGGAGCGAACCGCGGACGGCGTGGTCATTGAGGTAGCGCGTGACGGCCGCAAAGTGTTCGCCCGGGACCAGCAGCGTCGTCGCCAGGCTGCGCAGGGCACGTTCGGCGGCGGGCCGCCACCGTTCCTGCCCTTCCGCGAGGTCGATCAGCTCGCCGCCGAAGGGCATGGAGTCCTCGGGGATTCCGGTGGCGGCGGCGATCGAGGCCCGGTTTTCGATGCTCGACGGCGGCAGCAGGGACTTGCGCGTCTTGAGCGAGACGAGTTCCTGCCGGGCCGCGGCGAGTTCGCGTTTCCTGGTCGCGTGGCCGTCAAAGGCTTCGAAGCGCAGTTCCTTGAGCGCTTCCGCACCGCCCTGCAGTTCGGCGGAGCGCGTGGCGGCATGCTCGTGCGCCTGCTCCCAGCCGGACGCCGTCCAGTCCAGGTCCAGGCCGGCGTCGGCAAGCGAGGTGCGGGCCGCGTCCTCCACCTGCTGGCGGAGCCGGAGCCCTACCCGGGCGTTCTCGAGCGCCTGCTCGATCGCGGAGATCGCGTTGCCGCCCTGGTTGTTGTAGTCCGCTTCGAGCCCGCGCAGCTGCTGGGCGAGGCCGTCGCGGACGCCGCGTTCGGCCCCCAGTTCCTTGGCCTTGGCCTGGGCGAGTTGGCGGTAGCGTTCCAGGGTCTTGCCATGCACGGTCACCGCC
>JBFGBS010000527.1:0-2279 GCA_041567475.1 Arthrobacter sp. | reverse complement strand
GCGATGTGGTCAAGGTCGCCGTCGCAGATGGCGGTGAAGCCTTCGACCGTGTCCTTGATGGAAACGGTGGAGCCCTCGACGCCGGTGAACTGCTTGGCGGTGTAGGTGTTCTGTGAGAGGAACTGCTGGATGCGGCGTGCGCGCGAGACAACGATCTTGTCTTCTTCAGAGAGTTCGTCAACGCCGAGGATGGCGATGATGTCCTGAAGTTCCT
The DNA here is from genome assembly GCA_041567475.1 of Arthrobacter sp. Lineage (GTDB taxonomy): Bacteria > Actinomycetota > Actinomycetes > Actinomycetales > Micrococcaceae > Arthrobacter. The sequence goes on along the minus strand of JBFGBS010000527.1, from coordinate 2,065 downwards.
TGTTCTTCTGCAGGATCTGCTTGACGCGGACGGCCGTGTTGTAGTGGGCGTGTCCGATGTACTGCGGATCGAGGATGCGGGACGTCGACGTCAACGGGTCAACGGCCGGGTACAGACCACGGGAAGCGATTTCACGGGAAAGTTCCGTGGTCGCGTCGAGGTGTGCGAAGGTCGTGGCCGGGGCCGGGTCGGTGTAGTCATCTGCGGGGACGTAGATGGCCTGCATCGAGGTGATGGAGTGGCCCTTGGTCGAGGTGATGCGCTCCTGGAGGAGGCCCATCTCATCGGCCAGGTTGGGCTGGTAGCCCACGGCGGACGGCATACGGCCGAGAAGGGTGGAAACCTCGGAACCTGCCTGGGTGAAGCGGAAGATGTTGTCGATGAAGAGCAGCACGTCCTGGTTCTGGACATCGCGGAAGTACTCCGCCATGGTCAGTGCCGACAGCGCAACGCGCAGACGCGTTCCCGGCGGCTCATCCATCTGGCCGAAGACAAGGGCGGTGTCCTTGAGAACGCCGGCCTCTTCCATTTCAACCCAGAGGTCGTTACCTTCACGGGTACGCTCGCCGACGCCGGCGAACACCGAGGTGCCACCGAAGTTGCGGGCCACACGGGTGATCATTTCCTGGATCAGCACGGTCTTGCCGACACCGGCACCACCGAACAGACCGATCTTGCCACCCTTGATGTACGGGGTGAGAAGGTCGATGACCTTGATGCCGGTTTCGAGCATCTCGGTGGAACCTTCGAGGGTCGCGAAGGCGGGAGCCTTGCGGTGGATCGGCCAGCGTTCGCTGATCTGGAGCTCATCTTCGGTGACGTCGAGGGGCTGGCCCAGGACGTTGAAGATGTGGCCCTTGACGCCGTCGCCGACGGGGACGGAGATCGGGGCGCCGCTGTCAATCACGGAGGTACCGCGGACGAGTCCGTCGGTGGCCTGCAGCGAGATGGCGCGGATGAGGTTGTCGCCCAGGTGCAGGGCCACCTCGAACGTGATGGTCTTGGTCTCACCGTTGAGAGTAATCTCCGTGGTGAGTGCGTTGTAAATCGAGGGGATTGCGTCAGCCGGGAATTCGACGTCGACAACCGGGCCAATAACACGGGCAATACGGCCGGTAGCACCGGACGTTGCGGCTACGTGTTCGGTAGCGGTGGCAGTCATCTCTCTCACTTCACTCAGTAGATGGCGTGGGGGTTAAGTTTATCTTTGGTGCAGGTACAGCTGGGCCGGATCCGTGCTGGCTAGGACGCGTTCAAAGCGTCGGCGCCGGCAACGATTTCGGAAAGCTCCTGCGTAATTTCAGCCTGGCGGGCAGTGTTGCGCAGACGCGTGTACTTCTTGATGAGGTCCGTGGCGTTGTCACCGGCGGACTTCATTGCCCGCTGGCGGGCAGCGAGCTCGGAAGCTGCGGCCTGCAACATGGCGGCGAAGATACGTGATTCGATGTAGCGCGGCAGCAGAGCATCAAGAACCTGCTCCGTTTCCGGCTCGAACTCGTAGAGCGGCAGGAGATCCGATTCGGATGCTGCTTCCTCTTCGACAACTTCGAGCGGGAGCAGGCGGATGACCGTCGGCTCCTGCGTCACCATGGACTTGAAGCGGGTGTACACGACATGGATCTCGTCGACACCGCCCTCTTCGTAGGCTGTTGCGAAGTCGGCCAGCAGTGCGGAGCTGACTTCCTGCGCGGTCGCAAACTCCGGTGCATCCGTGTTGCCCGTCCAGACACGCCCGTACGGACGGTTCCGGAAATCGAAGTACGCCTGCGCCTTGCGGCCCATCAGGAACGTCTTGACTTCCTTGCCCTCCTCGTGGAGCAGCTCAGCGAGGCCTTCGGCCTGCTTGAGAACGCTCGCGGAGTATGAGCCTGCGAGGCCGCGGTCCGAGGTGATGATCAGGACGGCGGCCCGGCGGATCTGCTCGGGCTCGGTGACCAGCGGGTGGTCGATTTCGCTCTGGCTTGCAACAGCAGAAACGGCACGCGTGATCGCGTTTGCGTAAGGCAGTGAAGCTGCTACGCGTGCTCGGGCCTTGCCGATGCGCGAGGTAGCGATCAGTTCCATC
>JBFGBS010000526.1:0-2281 GCA_041567475.1 Arthrobacter sp. | reverse complement strand
GGCGCCCTCGAGGTGCCCAGCGACGGCGCCGCCTTTATGTTCCAGGACGCAGCCTTGTTCCCGTGGCTGACCGCCCGGGCCGTCGAGGAGCGCGGCCGCCGGGGCGTGGCCCTCGCCTGCGACGTCTCGCGCCCCGAGGAGGTCGAGGCGCTCGCCGAGCGGGTGCTCGCCCAGACGCCCCGCCTCGACGTGCTGGTGAACAACGCGGGCGCCATCTGGGGGGCGCCCACCCTCGACTACCCCCTGGAGGGCTGGGACCGCGTCTTCGCGGTGAACGTGCGCGGGCTGTGGCTGCTCACCCAGCGGGTGGCGCGGCACATGGCCGGGGCCGAACTGAAGCCGGACGTCATCGACCGGGCGCTGCAGAACATCGTGTTTACCGTCGATCCGCTCGCCGGAACCTACCGCAAACTGCTGCAGGACGGCGTCGACGCCGGCACCACCAAACCCGCCGACCTCAACGGCATCCTTGACCTGACCATCCTGAACTCGATCACCGGCGGCCACGCCTCCGCGGCCGGGCTCGGCCGCGACTGACCCCGCCGCTGCCCCGCCCCGGCGCGGACCCTTCCCGCCGCTGCCCCAGCCCCGCGCGGGCTCCCGACGCGCCACCAACGTAAGGACAAGACCATGCCAGTCGTACTGGAAAACCTGGGTAAGCGCTTCGGCGACGACGCCCCGGTGCTGGACGACGTCAACGCCAGCATCGCCCCGGGGGAGTTCGTTGCCCTGCTCGGTGCCTCCGGCTGCGGCAAGTCCACCCTGCTGAACATCATGGCGGGACTGGAACGTCCGACGTCGGGCGCCCTCGAGGTGCCCAGCGACGGCGCCGCCTTCATGTTCCAGGACGCAGCCCTGTTCCCGTGGCTGACCGCCCGGGAAAACATCGAGCTGGCCCTGAAGCTCCGCGGGCTCGGGAAAACCGAACGCCGGGCCCGGGCGATGGAACTCCTGGACCTCGTGCACCTGGCCGGCGCGGGAAACAAGCGCCCCCACGAGCTTTCCGGCGGCATGCGGCAACGGGTGTCCCTGGCCCGTTCGCTGGCCCAGGACCGGCAGCTGCTGCTCATGGACGAGCCGTTCGCGGCGCTCGACGCCATCACCCGCGATTTCCTGCACGACGAGCTGGAACGCATCTGGCGGGAAACGGGCCGCACCATCGTCTTTGTCACCCACAACGTTCGCGAGGCCGTCCGCCTCGGCCAGCGCGTCCTGCTGCTGTCCTCCCGCCCCGGGCGCGTGGTCCAGGAATGGAACGTCTCCGAGGAACACCGCACCGACGCCGGCCTGGCCGGGCAGCTGACCGGCGTCATCACCGCCCGGCTACGCGAGGAGATCCGCCGCCATGCCAAGTAACCCCGCCTCCCTTGACCGGACCGAGGTGCCGGCCGCCCGCACCTCCTCCCGGCACGTCACCGCGGCCCTGACCCGGTCCTCCACAGGCACCGAGGACCTGCGCGAACTCGAATCCGGGCTCGACTCACTGCAGTCCGATGCGCCCCGCGTCTCCCGGTTCGACTGGAGCCGGTTCCTGCTCCCGGTCGCGGCCCTGGTCTTCCTGATCCTCGCCTGGCAGTTCTACGTCTCGCTCGGACTCAAACGCCGCGACCAGGTGCCCGGGCCGCTCGACGTGCTGGGGCAGGTCGGCACACTGTGGGCCGAAGGGTCCCTGCAGACAGCCCTGGGGACCTCGCTGCAGCGCGGGATCCTCGGTTTCCTGATCAGCGTGGCCATCGCGACGCCGATCGGACTCCTGCTGGCCCAGGTCGCCCCGTTGCGGCGCGCGTTCGGTCCGCTGATTTCCGGGCTGCAGGTCCTCCCGTCCGTGGCCTGGGTGCCTGCCGCCATCATCTGGTTCGGGCTCACGGACGCCACGGTGTACTTCGTGGTGCTGATGGGGGCGATCCCGTCCATCATCAACGGGCTGATCTCCGGGGTGGACCAGATCCCGCCGCAGTACCGCAGGGTGGGCACGGTCCTGGGCGCGTCCCGCCTGCAGCTGGCCCTGCAGATCGTCCTGCCGGCTGCCCTGCCCGGCTACCTCGGCGGCCTCAAGCAGGGCTGGGCCTTCTCCTGGCGCTCGCTGATGGCCGCGGAAATCATCGCCGCCGGCGCCACCATGGGCTTCGGACTCGGGTCCATGCTGAACCAGGGCCGGGAGCTCGCCGACATGACGATTGTGATGTCCGCGATCCTGCTCATCCTGGCGGTGGGCATCCTGATCGAACTGCTCGTCTTCGCGCCGGTGGAGAAGCGCCTCCTGCAACGCCGCGGCCTCCTC
>JBFGBS010000525.1:0-2287 GCA_041567475.1 Arthrobacter sp. | reverse complement strand
GTTGAAGTGACCGTCGATTGCCTGGCTGGCCAGCAGAATCTTCATGTCCAGACGGTAGAGGAATGCAGGCTCGGCCACAATAGCCGGGCCTGCTCCGGCTCAAGCCTCCAGTTTGGTGAGCGGCGCATAGCGGAGCAGGAGGCGTTTCTCGCCGATGCCGAACTTGACCTTGGCCACGGTCTTGTCCCCGGCGCCTTCCACAGCCAGGACGGTTCCGTTGCCGAAGCTCGTGTGGTTGACCTTATCCCCCACGCTGACGGCGACGATTTCCTTCTGCGGCTGCACCCGGGTCTTGGCGACGGCGGCCGGGACGTCGGCGTTGAAACCGGCGGTCGGGCTGGCCGCGGCACCCCGTGCCGTCCCTGCTCCCCAGAACGAGCCGCCGTAGCGGCTCGAACCGATGGCGGCGCCGCCGCCCCAGCTGCCGGACTGACGGTTGGAGCCTTCGCGCTTCCATTCGACCAGCTCGGCCGGGATCTCCTCGATGAACTGGCTCGCCGGGTTGTACTGGCTTTGACCCCACATGCTGCGCACTTCGGAGCGGGTCAGGTACAGCCGTTTCCGGGCCCGGGTGAGGCCCACGTAGGCGAGCCGGCGTTCCTCCGCGAGTTCCTTGGGGTCCGTTGCCGAGCGCTGGTGCGGGAACAGCCCGTGTTCCATGCCGGTCAGGAAGACCACCGGGAACTCCAGGCCCTTTGCCGTGTGGAGGGTCATCAGGGTGACCACACCGAGGCGTTTGGCTTCGGCGACGGCGGCATCAATATCCGCCCCCGGGGCGTCCGGGATCTGGTCGGCGTCCGCGACGAGCGAGACCTGTTCGAGGAAGGCGCCCAGGGAGCCTTCGGGGTTGTCGCGTTCGTATTCGCGCACGACGGCGACCAGTTCCGCGAGGTTTTCGACCCGTGACTCGTCCTGCGGGTCGGTGCTGGAGCGCAGCCCGGCGAGGTAACCGGTCTGCTCCAGGACGGCCTCGACGGCGGCCGCGGCACCGGAGCCGGCGGCGACTTCGGCGAGGTCATCGAGGAGTTTCACGAAGCCCAGCACGGCGTTGACCGAGCGTGTCGCCATGCCGGGAGCTTCGTCGGCGCGGCGTGCGGCAGCCATAAAGGAGGTCCGTTCGCGCTCGGCCAGGGCCGCCACGGCGCCTTCGGCCCGGTCGCCGATGCCGCGCTTGGGTTCGTTCAGGATCCGGCGGAGGTTGACGTCGTCGTCGGGGTTCACCAGCACCCGCAGGTAAGCGAGGGCGTCCTTGATTTCCTTGCGCTCGTAGAAGCGCGTGCCGCCGACCACCTTGTACGGCAGTCCCACCCGGACCAGGACGTCCTCGATGGACCGGGACTGGGCGTTGGTGCGGTAGAAGATGGCGACGTCGCCGGGGCGCAGATTGCCTTCATCCTGCAGCCGGTCGATCTCCTTGGCGATGAACTGCGCCTCGTCGTGCTCATTCTCGCCGACATAGCCGACGATCTTCTCGCCGTCGCCCTCGGCTGTCCAGAGCCGCTTCTCCGGCCGGTTGGGGTTGCGGGAGATGACCGAGTTGGCGGCGCTGAGGATGGTCTGGGTGGAGCGGTAGTTCTGCTCCAGCTTGATGGTGCGGGCGTCCGGGTAGTCCTTTTCGAACTCCACGATGTTGCGGATGTCTGCTCCGCGGAAGGCATAGATCGACTGGTCCGAGTCGCCGACGACGGTCAGTTCGGCAGCGCCGGGGCCCTCGCCGACGATTTCGCGGACCAGGGCGTACTGGGCGTGGTTGGTGTCCTGGTATTCGTCCACGAGGACATGCCGGAAGCGGCGCCGGTAGGAGTCGGCGAGCGCCGGGAACGCACGGAACATGTAGACCGTCTGGGCAATCAGGTCATCGAAGTCCATGGCGTTGGCCTGCCGCAGGCGCTGCGTGTAGCCCTTGAAGACCTCGGCGACGGCCTGCTCGAAGGGGTCGTTGTAGTTGGCGGTCGAGGCATAGGAGTCATCGTCGATCAACTCGTTCTTGAGCGCCGAAATCTTGTGCTGGATGGCTTTGGGGGCGAACCGCTTGGGGTCCAGGTCCAGGTTCTTGGCGACGAGCGTGATCAGGCGCAGCGAATCGGCGGAATCGTAGATGGAGAAGTTGGAGTTCAGCCCGACGTTGCCCGCCTCGCGGCGCAGAATCCGCACGCAGGAGGAGTGGAAGGTGGAGATCCACATGGTCTTGGCCCGGCCTCCGACCAGGGCTTCGATGCGCTCCCGCATTTCAGCGGCTGCTTTGTTGGTGAAGGTGATGGCCAGGATCTCGCCGTGGTGGGCCCGG
>JBFGBS010000524.1:0-2288 GCA_041567475.1 Arthrobacter sp. | reverse complement strand
GCCGCGGCGGAAAACGCCGCCATCCGGATCGCCACCGAGCTCGGCGTCACCGGCGTGATGGCCGTTGAAATGTTCGAAACGCCCGGCGTCGGTGCGGGGTTCCTGATCAACGAACTGGCCATGCGTCCGCACAATACCGGCCACTGGACCCAGGACGGTTCCGTCACGAGCCAGTTCGAGCAGCACCTGCGCGCCATCCTGAATCTGCCGCTCGGCGCCACCGACCTGCTCGGTTCCGTCGTCGTGATGAAGAACTTCCTGGGCGGCGAGAACCAGGATTTGTTTTCTGCCTACCCCGCCGCCCTCGCGTGGGAGCCCGCCGCCAAGGTCCACTGCTACGGCAAGGCGGTCCGGCCCGGCCGGAAAATCGGCCATGTGAACCTCGTCGGGGACTCGGCCGCCGACGCCGGCTCCGTCCGGGCCCGCGCCACCGCGGTGGCCGACATCATCCGTACCGGCCGTCCCCCGGCCGTCCCCGCACCGGGAACCTCCGAGGAGAGCATATGAGCACCGACCCGCAGAACTTCCAGACGCAGGAGCCCGGACACCCGGCGACGGCACCGATCGTGGGCCTCGTGATGGGCTCCGACTCCGACTGGCCGGTCATGGAAGCCGCCGCGGAAGCCCTCGCGGAGTTCGGCATCCCGTTCGAGGCGGACGTCGTCTCGGCCCACCGGATGCCGACGGAAATGATCCGCTACGGACAGACTGCCCACGAACGCGGCCTGCGCGTCATCATCGCCGGAGCCGGCGGCGCCGCGCACCTGCCCGGGATGCTGGCCTCCGTCACGCCCTTGCCGGTCATCGGTGTGCCCGTTCCGCTCAAGACCCTGGACGGCATGGACTCCCTGCTCTCCATCGTGCAGATGCCCGCCGGAGTGCCGGTCGCGGCCGTCTCGATCGGCGGCGCCCGCAACGCCGGCCTGCTCGCCGTCCGCATGCTGGCCGCGGGAACCGATGAGCTCGCCGCCCGGCTCACCGCCGAACTGCTCGATTTCGGCCAGGAACTCAACGACGTCGCCACGCAGAAAGGCGCAGCCCTCCGGCAAAAGGTGAGCGAAGTGTTCGCCGACGGCAACGTCGTCACCCGGGGCAGCCGCTAAGGATCTCCCCATGACCAACAGCTACGCCCCTTCCCGCGGCCCGGAGCGGCACAACGCAGCGGGGCGGACTCCGCAGCCCGGCGCTGTCCTGACCGACCCCGTGCGGTACCCGGCGGGCGCCCCGGCCACGGTCCTGGCCAAGCGGGCGATCCTGCTGATCCTGATGACCCTGGTTGTTCCCGGCAGCGCCCAGATAGTTGCCGGCAACCGCCGGCTCGGCCGGATTGCCCTGCGCGCCACGCTCACGGCCTGGACCCTGGCCCTGATAGCGGTCGGGCTGCTCTTCGTGTCCCGGTCCACGCTGCTCAATATCATCGCCAACCCCATCGTCTCGCTCCTGCTCGTCGTGGGACTGGCCGGGCTCGCCCTCGGCTGGGCCGTGCTCTTCCTGAACAGTTTCCGCCTGGTCCGGCCCGCGCTGCTGGCGCCCGGCCTCCGTCTCGTCACCGGGCTTCTGCTTGCCCTGTCCATGGCCGTCAGCAGCGGGTCCGTGGGCTACGCCGCCTACGTGCTGAACGTCAGCCGCGCCGCGATCGGCAGCATGTTCGCCGGTTTCGGTCCCGCCATCGAGCCCTCCGAGGGCCGCTACAACTTCCTTATGATGGGCGGCGACGCCGGAGCGGACCGGACGGGCCGCCGGCCGGACAGCCTTTCCGTCATCAGCGTCGACGCCAAGACCGGTAAGACCGCCATCATCTCCGTGCCGCGGAACCTGCAGAATGCCCAGTTCAGCGAGGACTCGCCCATGCGCGCGATCTACCCTGACGGCTACGACTGTGGAAACGACTGCCTCATCAACGCCATCAACACCGAGGTCACCAACGAATACCAGGAGCTGTACCCGGGCGTGGTGGACCCGGGCGCCCAGGCAACCATGGAAGCGGTCTCGGGGACCCTCGGAATCACGGTCCAGGCCTATGTGCTGGTGGACATGGACGGCTTCTCGAAGCTGATTGATGCCATGGGCGGCATCAAGATCAAGGCAGGCGGCTGGGTTCCCATCAGCGGCGACATGGTGGACGAGGCCAACGGCATCCACGGCATGCCGCTGGGCTGGATCGCGGCCGGCGATCAGCACCTGAACGGCTTCCATGCCCTCTGGTATGCCCGATCGCGTGAGTTCGTGGACGATTACGCCCGCATCCAGCGCCAGCAGTGCGTCCAGCAGGCCATGCTGAAACAAAT
>JBFGBS010000523.1:0-2290 GCA_041567475.1 Arthrobacter sp. | reverse complement strand
TGCGGACTCTCGCGCCCGGCCGCGGCGGCTGCTCCCAGGCAGACCACCAGATGAGCAGCAGACCTACTCCGGCGAGCGCCCCGACGAGCGCCGCCACTAGTGCACCTCCAACAGCGCCGCGACGTCGTACCCGGACCGCGCAAACTTCTCCGCGGCCGGCATCGAATTGGCGTTCGGCTTCAACTGTCCGTCAGCGAGGGCAAAGATCATCGACGATTCGATGATGCCGTTCTCCACCCGGCGGCCGAGGGCCAGGATCTCCGTCACTTGGCGGCGGCCGTTCGGGTGCCGGCTGCAGTGGACCACCAGGTCTATGCAGGATGCCACCGTCGGGACAACGAACGCACTCGATATGTTGTCGCCCGCGAGCAGCGGAAGCGTACAAATCTTCGTCACCGCGTCATGGGCCGAGTTCGCATGAACGGTACACATGCCCGGCAAGCCGGAATTCAGTGCGATCAGCATGTCCAGGCTCTCGGCTTCGCGGACCTCCCCGACAACTAGCCGGTCAGGCCGCATGCGCAAAGCCTCTTTGACAAGCCTCCGTAGCGGGATGGCGCCTTCGCCTTCGAGGTTTGGTTGCCGGCACTGCAGCCCCACCACATCGCGCAGCGGAAACTGCAGTTCAAAGATTTCCTCGACGGTGATGACGCGCTCACGGGTGCCGATACTGGCGGCCAGGCAATTGAGCAGCGTGGTTTTTCCGGCCTGGGTGGCGCCGGAGACGAGGATGTTCAGGCCGCTGGCCACCGCGGCCCCCAGGAACCGGGCGGACTGCGCTGTCAGCGTTCCGAGCTCCACGAGATGCTCAAGCCGGCTGGCCCGCACAACGAACTTGCGGATATTGACCGCCCAGTGCCGCCGGGTCACATCCGGGATGACGACGTGCAGGCGGGACCCGTCCGGAAGCGCCGCGTCCACGAACGGGGAGGATATGTCCAGCCGCCGGCCCGAGGACTTCAGCATGCGTTCCACGAGATCGCGTACCTGCTGCTCAGTGAGCGACACGGACGTCAGTTCCGACTCGCCGTTGCGCGCGACGTACACCTCGTTCGGGGCGTTGAGCCAGATTTCTTCAATCGTGGGGTCATCCAGCAACGGCTGCAGCGGGCCAAACCCGGCGACGGCGTCGAAGACGAACCTACGCGCACCCTCCAGCGGACCCAGCGGAGGCAACGGGGCCAGAAGCGCGCGCTCGTCATAGTCGCTGACCGCTGCTTCCACGAGCCGGCGCACCTCACCGGCCTGCCGGAGCGGGTCCAACCCGCGCCGCCGAATGAGCTCGCGGACTTCGTCCTCGACAATGCGCACAGCCTCCATGCGGCCCCCAATAGGACTGACGCCCCAAAGACGAGGCGTGCAACTGGGGTTAAAGCTAGGCGGGGGCGAACACCCCGGCAAGAGCACGGGAGGCCTTATGTGGAGAACTTCCAGCACCTCGAGGCGACAGCTTGCACAGCAGTAACAGCAGTCCCGCTGGTGTCAGAATTCGGGGCGGGGACAGCCCGGACTTGCGCCGGACAAGCACCCCGGCGGCAGCCTGCTAACGACGTCGGAACTGTGCCCAGCCGCGCCGCGCTTTGAACGCCAAGCCGCGATGGCCCTAACATCGACACGGGGCCCGACGGTCACCGGCGTCCCTAAGCTCCGGACTGCGGGGACTGCCACACGAGTCCTCCGGTCCGCCGCCCAGCGACGCACCATGCCCATGCCATGACCGAAACGGTGCAGTGAATCCATGAAGTCCCCCGCGCGCAGAGTCCCGCACCAGCGAGCCGAGGAAGCCCCGCGCCTGATGCGCCGCTTCGGCGTGATCTTCCTCGTGCTGTCCCTGCTGACCACGCTGTGGAGCCTCGCCTCGCCCCTGATGTCCGTCCCGGACGAACCGGCCCACACCATCAAGGCCGCGGCCGTGGCCCGCGGGCAGTTCTTCGGCACCTCGGGCGAAACCCAGGGCGAAGTGCTCAACGTGGTGGTGCCCAAGTACATCGCCGACGTGCCGGAGCTGGCCTGCTACCGCTTCAAGGTCAATGTCACCGCGGACTGCGCCCCGCGCCTGGACCCCGGCGAGCGCTATCCGACCGTCGCGGGCACCTCGGCCGGCAACTACAACCCGCTCTACTACCTGGTGGTCGGGATGGGCTCCCGTGGCATCAGCGGCGAACCGGCCATCTACGCCATGCGGATCCTCAGCGGCCTGCTGACCTCGCTCTTCCTGGCCGCCACCGTGCTGGCCGCCACCCAGTTCACCCGCCGCAAATGGCCGTTCATTGCCACCGGGGTCGCCATC
>JBFGBS010000522.1:0-2291 GCA_041567475.1 Arthrobacter sp. | reverse complement strand
GGATCGGCGTCCCGGGCGACGCCGTCGAGTCCTGCTTCGAGGGCGGTGGCGATCGCCAGGTAGGGGTTGGCCGAGCCGTCGCCGGAGCGCAGTTCGATCCTTTTGTTGTCCGGCACCCGGATCATGTGGGTGCGGTCGTTGCCGCCGAAGGACGCCTTGCGCGGGGACCAGGTGGCTCCGGAGGAGCTGGTGGTGGCGCCGGAACGCTTGTACGAGTTCACGGTGGGGGCCAGAAAGGCCTGGAGTGCCGGGGCGTGCTCCAGCAGGCCGCCGATGAAGGAGTAGGCCAGGTCGGAGAGGCCCAGACCTCGGTCGTCTTCCGGGCCGGGGAAGAGCGCGTCCGCGCCGGACCACAGCGAGAGGTGGAAGTGCAGCCCGGTGCCGGTCCGGTCGGAGAACGGCTTGGGCATAAACGTTGCGGTCATGCCGCGCTGTTCGGCGAGGATGTTCAGGATGTAGCGCAGGCTGATGACGCGGTCCGCCGTGGTGAGGGCGTCGGCGTAGTTGAAGTTCTGTTCGAACTGGCCGGCGGCGTCCTCGTGGTCGTTGGCGTAGTTGCCCCAGCCGAGGCCGTTCATGGCCTCGGAGATCGAGGTCAGGTGGTCATACATCCGGGTGACGCCGCGGGCGTCGTAGCAGGGCCGGGGTGAATCGTCCCGGGCATCGGCGGTGCTGAGGGTCCCGTCCGCGCCCTTGTTGACGAGGAAGTATTCGACTTCCGCGCCGATCTTGGCCTGCATGCCCTGCTCGGCGAGGCGGGCCAGCGTGTTTTTCAGGATCACCCTAGGCGCGTAGGGCCAGGGCTTGCCGTCCACATGCGGATCGCAGTGGATGATCGCCAGGCCCTCCTTGATGAAGGGCACGGGGGTGAAGGACGCCAGGTCCGGGACCGCGATCAGGTCCGAGTCCTGGGGCTTCTGGCCGATGAGCCCGGCGGCGTAGCCGGCGAACCCCATGGCCCCGTTCTCCAGCTCGTCGGCGGCTTCGACCGGCACGAGCTTCGCGCAGGGCTTGCCCGTCATATCCACGAACGTGGCGAGCAGGAACCGTACATCATGGGCCTTGGCAATATCGGTGAGGGAAAAGCTGCCGGCTTCCACCGGAGCCGATTGCCCGGGTGATAGCTCGGTGGTTACGACACTTGTCATCGAAACTGTCCTGTCCACTTAGGGGTCGTTACCTGATGGGAAACGTTGTTGAACCACAGTAGTCAAAACAATGTTTCCGGCGTTCGCCTGCTTTGTTAAATCCAGATGACAGCCTCCGGGGCTGATTGGAACGCGGAATTAACACCCCGGCAACCCGCCAGCATTCACTCTGGGGAATCCTTGTTTCATGGTGTGACGCGATTGCATCAGGTGCGCCACCGCCCTTTGATTGCCGTCCTTTTCGATTGGAGACTCCATGAATTCTGGAGATGTTGCCTGGGTCCTTGCCGCCAGTGCGCTGGTTTGCATGATGATCCCGGGTCTTGCCCTTTTCTACGGGGGGATGGTGGGTTCCCGCCGGATCCTGAACATGATGATGATGTGCTTCGGCGGCGTGAGCGTCGTCGCGGTCCTGTGGGCGGTCTTCGGCTACTCGCTGGTGTTCGGCAACTCCGTCGGCGGCGCCGGGCTCATTGGCGATGTCACCGAGTACCTCGGCCTGGGCCAACTCCTGGGCGAGGATTCCGAGGCCCCGATCCCCGGCGCGCTCTTCGCCGTGTTCCAGCTCTTCTTCGCAGGCATTACGACGGCGATCATCGCCGGTGCCGCTGCCGGCCGGATGAAGTTCGGCGCCTGGATGACCTTCGCCGGCCTTTGGGCCGCCCTCGTCTACTTCCCCGTTGCCCACTGGGTCTTCGCCTTCAGCTCGGAGGACGGCGCCGTGACCGGCGGCTGGATCGTCAACGGGCTTGAGGCTATCGACTTTGCCGGCGGCACCGCCGTGCACATGAACGCCGGCATTGCCGCCCTCGCCCTGGCGCTGGTCCTGGGCCGCAGCGCGGGCTGGCCCAAGAGCGAACACGCGAAGCCGCACAGCCGCCCGCTCGTCCTCGTCGGCGCCGGGCTGCTGTGGACCGGCTGGTTCGGCTTTAATGCCGGTTCCGCCCTCGCCGCCGGGCACTCCGCCTCCGTCGTGTTCCTCAACACCGCCCTCGCCGGCGCGGCCGGCCTGCTGGCCTGGGCCCTTGTGGAACGGATCCGGCTCGGCAGCGCCAGCAGCATGGGCGCAGCCTCCGGCATCATCTCCGCGCTCGTCGCCATCACCCCGGCCTGCGGCGCCGTCAGCCCGCTGGGCGCCATCGC
>JBFGBS010000521.1:0-2291 GCA_041567475.1 Arthrobacter sp. | reverse complement strand
CAGGAACCGATCCCACTGTGCCTGCCAGTCGGTGTCATAGCTGAGGATCGCGACCAGCGGGGCCGACTCGGTCTTGGCGCGGTTTCCGGCCATCATTGCAGACAACAGCGTGCCCCGCGCTTCCTCCGAGCGGACATACGTGACACGCAGCGGCTGGGAGTTGAACGCGGTGGGACCGAACTTCGTCAATTCGTAGATGGCACGCGCCTGGTCCTCGCTGACCTCGCCGGTGAAGGCGTTGGCGGTCCGGGCCTCGGTAAAGATCGCATCTACAGCTGCGCCGTCGATTACTGCTTCTTCATGGGCAATGGACATTGGCTTTCCTTTCGCCGTGCTCCCCGCACCGTCAGGTGCGCGGGCGTTCGTGCATTTGCGCTGTCCATAGTTGCAACTTCAAGTAATGCCCGGTTCTTCCCGGCGCGGGCGTGACCCTGGCCACAGCCCAGGCTGCGGCGGGAGGCCCGCCCGGTCCGTTCCACGGTAAAGTTGCTCCGGGCGCTTCTCGCCCCGCCCCCACATTCTCTGAAAGGCTCCCGGCAATGAGCATGCTCAGTTTCAAATGGAAGCTCCACGGCGACGGCAAGTCCGTCCGCCCCGGCGAGGTCGTCAGGCCCGACGAGCGCCTCAGCTGGCCGCTGACTCTCGGGGTCGGGATGCAGCATGTGGTCGCCATGTTCGGCGCCACCTTCCTGGTCCCGATCATCACCGGGATGCCGCCGGCCACCACGCTGTTCTTCTCCGGCATCGGCACGCTGCTCTTCCTCGTGATCACCCGGGGCAGGGTGCCGAGCTACCTCGGCTCAAGCTTCGCCTTCATTGCCCCCATCATGGCGTCCCAGCAGCAGTACGGGGTCCCCGGGGCGCTCGGCGGCGTGGTGCTGGCGGGCGTCACGCTGGCCGTGATCGGCGCCGTCGTGCAGAAATTCGGGGCAGGCTGGATTAACCGCCTGATGCCGCCGATCGTTACCGGGGCGATCGTCGCACTCATCGGCCTGAACCTGGCACCGGCAGCGAAGAACAACTTCGACGCGGCCCCCATTACGGCCGTGATCACCCTGGCCACCATCATCGTGGTGAGCGTCTTCTTCCGCGGCATCCTGGGCCGGCTCAGCATCCTGGTCGGCGTGGTGGTCGGCTACATCGTGGCGATGATCCGCGGCGAGGTCGACTTCGCCAAAGTGGACGGCGCCGCGTGGATCGGTCTCCCGTATTTCCAGACCCCGGAATTCCACCTCGGCGTCGTCGGCCTGTTCGTTCCGGTCGTGCTGGTGCTCGTCGCGGAGAACATCGGCCATGTGAAGTCGGTGGCCGCCATGACCGGACAGAACCTCGACGGCGTGTCCGGGCGAGCGCTGATGGCCGACGGTGCCGCGACGGCCCTGGCCGGCTTCGGCGGCGGCTCCGGCACCACGACCTACGCGGAAAACATCGGCGTCATGGCCGCGACCAAGGTGTACTCCACGGCCGCGTACTGGGTTGCCGGAACGTTCGCCGTGGTCCTGAGCTTTTCGCCCAAATTCGGCGAACTGATCGCGACCGTCCCCGCCGGCGTGCTCGGCGGCGCGGCCACCATGCTCTACGGCATGATCGGGATTCTGGGCGTGAAGATCTGGGTGCAGAACAAGGTGAACTTCGCCAACCCGATCAACCTGACTACTGCCGCCGTCGCGCTGATCATCGGCATCGCCGACTACACGTGGACCATCGGCGACCTGACCTTTACCGGCATCGCACTCGGATCCGCCGCGGCCCTGCTGATCTACCACGGCATGAAAGCCCTTGCCGCGGCGCGCGGCACCGTTGCGGAACCGGAAACCGAGCTTGTCGGGGCGCCGGCGGCCGCGGCTAAGGCTCCGGGCAGCACGAAGCGTGCCGCCCGGAAACGCCGCTAAGCAGCGCCGGCCCGGTCCTGCCCGCATGGCTGCGGGCAGGACCGTTGGCCTCAGCCGGCGTCGGGGTCTTCAGTGTTGAATTCGTCCATTTCGGCCTCGGCGGAGGGCACCGCCACGTCGGCCTCGCGGTTATCGACGCCGTCGAAGCCGGGCTCGGCGATGGCGTCCTCCGCGCCCGACTGGTCATCGGTGCCGCCGAGGCGACCCGCCCCCGGCTCGCCCGCGCTGTCCTGGTCCCCGGCGGCGTCAGGGGCCGCGTCCCCCCGGGGCTGGGCCGCCTGCTGCCCGTCGCCGGGCATTTCCTGCTCCGCGGTCGGCGTTCCGTAGCCTCCGGCTTCCTCGATGGGATCCTGGTGCTGTTCCTGTGTCATGTCACTGCTCCTGCATCGTTGATATTTT
>JBFGBS010000520.1:0-2297 GCA_041567475.1 Arthrobacter sp. | reverse complement strand
GAGGGCAACGAGCGCTGGTCTTCGGCTCTCGTCGACATCGAAGCCTTGGGCGAGGGCAAATGGCGGCTGCGCCAACTCAAGGGCATCGAGCCCTTCGCTTCGGATGACCCCGACTCGGAGCGGATCTGGTGGAAGGACGCGGGCGTCAACCAGAACCTGGCCTTTCCTCCCCACCCGGATCCCATCTCCGGCATGCACGCCTGGCACCAGCGGGTGCGGCTCGGTCCGGCCGCAGCCGGCGACCGCTACGGGGACGTGGTGGTCGACACCAACAAGAGCTTCGAGGTCTACCGCCAGTGGCTGGACATGACGAAGCCCGGTCCCGGGCCCGATGGCAACCGTCGCCCGCTCTGGCTCAACCGGCCGGTGAAGCCCACCGCGGATGCGTATCGGTACCACCGCTAACCCGGCGGCGGCGGCCGCTCGCGCCGAGGTCGAGCGCTGGCGGGTGGTGATCGAGGGCGGATGGTCTGTTACCGAGCGCGCTGTCGTCGTCTATTTCGATCCGGCTGAAGACCTCGAGCGGCGCGCCCGTTCCTGGAATCATCGCCTGGAAGGCCACGGCTTGTCCGATCTGGCTCTATTCGGGGCCGGCCTGGCTGCGGCCGAAGCCGATGCCTGGGTACAGGACGAGCCGCACGTCGCCACCCGGGCCCTCGAGGACCGCCGGTTCTTGCTGGGCGACCGGCTCCTCCACTGGGCCGTGCCGTGGCTGGCTGAGCAACCGGGCGACCAATCTCGGCGGGCGATGGTCACACTGTTGGAACTCGGTGAAGAGCATCGGCCGGCTCCGTTGCTGGCCGGTAACGAAGGTTTGTTCGCGCCCGGCGAGGACAGCTACGGGCCCGCGGACCGCAGACCACTCGACTCGGTGTGGTGTGGAGCGGTGATCCCGCCCGGCGTCGATGCCGCGCAATGCCGGGCCCGGGCCCAGAGCCGGTGGGAAGCACTGTGCTCCGCCTATCCCGGGTCAGCCCGGTTCTGGCATGATCTCTCGCTGCGCTGCGGCTGACTTGATCAGCCCGTGCTCCAGTCGCCCGCACCGGCGGGGACAGCCGCCGTGGCGGCGAGCAGGCCGGCGCCGGCCGAATCCACGAAGTCACCGGTGGGCCAAAGCCCGGCGGCCGCAGCCGTGCTCGACCGGCCATGACCGGACTCTCCCCACTCGACGTAGCTGACGATCGAGTCGGAGCTGTCGAACGACGAGTCCCGATACAGGCCAATCTCACCTGATGCGGCGTCGAGTTCACCAAATTTTCCGGAGGCGTTGAGGACCTGGCCTGCCAGCTCTGAACCGGGCGCGCCGACAGTGACGAAAACGGTTTCACCCGGCCCGAGCTCTCCCTCCAGCCGAAAGTACCTGGGGCGCTGACACAGCTGCCAGCCGTCCAACGAGCCGGCGGCATCCCCTTGATTGGTTATCGCCACGTAGCCGTCACTGCCGAACTTGATCTCACTCAGGACGAAGTTCGGATCTCCACTCACCGCGGCCTCTGTCGTGGTGGTCGCGGCGGTGGTCGTGGTGGTCGCAGCCGTCGTGGTCGGTCCGGTCGTGCCGGGCTCATCTGTGGCATCGGTTCCTGCCTCGCCCCCTCCGCAGGAGGTGATCAGCAGGGCGAAGAGCAGCAGTATTGGCAATTTCTTCATCGATCCAGCATACGCGCCAAAGCCTGGCGAGCGGGTCACGTGATGTCGCATCGGCCTGAGGGGAGACTCCCTCGATGGCCGCCCGTCCAACTCTCCGGTGTTCGGTCCGCCGGCGGGTGTATCAATGCTCGGGGAGGACCCCCACGAGCGAAAGTATCTCAAGAACAATGAAGCCGAGTATCAGCAGCGCAAGCAGAACGACCGCGTAAACGCTCAACGCCCGCTCCCCATCTCGGATGGTGGCGACCAGTGCCAGTGCTCCGCCTACGAGTCCTATGGCGAAACCGGACCAAGCGCCCAGTGGCAGGACACTCCAGGCGAGCGTGAGCGCGATTGAGGCGGCTCCGCACCAGACTGCCCACCGGCCAAGACGAGTTGCCGGAAACGCACGAATCCGTCTCCGCTTCGTGGAAGGCTCTTTCGTGATCATCTTCCGACCTCCAATTGCAGGACCTGACATCGATGTCCCGCTTACCGATACCGATACGCTGCCGGTCGACGCCTTGCTAGAGGATTACGGCCTTACGTTCGCGGTGGGATTTCACTTGGTGGCGTTTTGCAGGCTGCTCAGCACGGCCTCTTTCACCCGATCCGCGTCGACAGAGCTGGGATCCTGGCTGGTGAGGGTCCCATCGGCGAGCTGTTCTGCG
>JBFGBS010000519.1:0-2304 GCA_041567475.1 Arthrobacter sp. | reverse complement strand
GTGGCTGGTGGGCGTTTTTTCGCCCCATCGGTCCTGCGGAAGAGGGGCGCCCGACGCCGGATGCGGGCCAAGCTGCGTGCCGTCGCCGTAGTTCCAGGAATACTGCACGGGCCTCGCCACAACATGCACTGACTGGGCCAGAATCGTGATGTCGAAGTGTTGTTCTGCGGCATTCGCGAAGAAATTCGTTTCCGCACCACGCAACGTGTGCGGGCTGGGCTGCGCCGTGCTGGTCCCGGCTGCGACAGGGAGCCGCTGGAATTCTGTCTGAA
This sequence comes from Arthrobacter sp., assembly GCA_041567475.1. Lineage (GTDB taxonomy): Bacteria > Actinomycetota > Actinomycetes > Actinomycetales > Micrococcaceae > Arthrobacter. The sequence goes on along the minus strand of JBFGBS010000519.1, from coordinate 2,032 downwards.
TCAGGGCGGCGATGCGCGGCAGGATGTCCTCGGGCCGGGGGTCGAAGAGGCAGGTCGGCCCGGAGTGGAAGGACCAGACCGGCAGTGGCACGCCGGCAGGCGCTCTCAGCCAGACCACCGGAATCCCCTCCACTCCACCGGGCCCGTTCTTGCAGTCAACGCGGTTCGCGAGGCAGGTGGTGTCAAAATCCGCACCGCCGAGATGGCATTGGAGTTCGTATTTGTATTGGTACGGGTCGGCGGTGGCGGTGCCGGGTGGTGACCAAACAAAACCTCCGGAGATTGAGTCAGGTATCCAGGCTCCAACCCGCACAGCGCCCGGAGTCCAGGTCCCTTTGACCGGAGGGCCCTCGGCCTCATCGATTGCGGCCGCAGTTGCACTATGTCCGACAAGTAGTGCGAGTAAGAGAAACAAGACGCCAATGCGTTCGTTCTTCCTCACAATTAACCGGCTAGAGGCTGAATGTTGTTTACGTACCAGGACCCGTTCTTGAACACAGCCAACATCAAATTCCCTGTGTCTTCGGGTTTCGGATCGGCGCTGTCGAGGCTCCCATCCGCGTTGTAGTACGAGATCGCTTGTTGTGAAACCTGAATTGCCACTTGGTAGTTACCATCCGGACTCGGCTTAAATATCGCTGAGACTGACGGTGTATCTACCTTCCCGCCTACAAGCCACCGGTTGCCGCTATGCCAACCAGTTAGCACCTTCTTGGCATGCTCACAGGAATCACATGCAGAACTTGTTATGGGTTCAAGTCGGCTGGCATCCCCCGTCTCGTACCCGTAGCTCAGCAATTGAAACCAATACCGCGCGAATGCCTCCAACCCTTCCTTCGTCTCTGCCTTTGCAACTTCCGGCAACACGGGAACCGGGACATTCTCCGCTTTTCCCGAGGCGTCTGCCGGCTTGTAGCTGGCCGTCGGCGTCGGGGTCGGGGTAGCTGTGGGAGACGAGGCGGGACTTCCAGTACCAGCCGATGGCGACACTCCCCCGCCCGGATCCGTGTCCGCACACCCTGTGGCAAGCAGTACAGCGGCCAGCATGATGGCCCCGGCACGTCGGCTCCCGCGCCCACCTGGAAATTCGCGCACCATTGGAAACCCACGCCCACTTAGAAACCCGGGGGTGATCCAGCGCCGGCGGGATGAGATCGAAGTGCGAAATGTCATGGCCAGCTACTCCCCGATAGAAAATCACGACGCCTGGATCCAAATATTGCTTAAGGGTAGCCGACGCCGCATATGGCGTTCAGGGTTATCCACAGGTCCAGGCCGGCGCGGGACCGGTGACGACTCTGCGGACCTTTTCCTCTGGTATTTCCTGGCACCGGTCAGAACAATGGAGCCATGATGTTCGAACATGCAGATGACAATCCGATCCTCATCCTTGACGACGACCAGTCGTGGAAACTCCTTGAGGGCACCCAACACGGCAGGCTCGTCGTTACGGTCGCCGGTGAGCCGGATATCTTTCCGGTGAACTACGTCGTCGACGCCAGGAAGCTTTATCTCCGGACGGCCCCGGGCAATAAGCTGGCCGAACTCACCATCAACGCCACGGTGCTCTTGGAAGCAGATGGCATTCTCTCCGATGAGGCCTGGTCCGTGGTGCTCCGCGGCACGGCCCGCGTCCTGCAGCACTCGGACGACATTGCCCATGCGGAGTCCCTGGGTTTGAAATCATGGGTGCCCACGCTGAAGGACTTCTACGTCGAAGTCGAACCCACCTCGCTCAGCGGCAGGCATTTCCAGTTCGGCGATCAACCGGAACGGGAGATCTAGCCGCCGCGAACCGCGGACTCTGCATACCCAGGTTTGCGCTAGTCTTTCAGTGAACATTCCGCCTCCGCCTCGCGGACCGAGCTCACAAGGGCTTCAGCATGACTCTCCCGCACCGGCCCGCACCGGCCCCGCAGGGTTTGTCGCAGCATGCGGCCGACGGGATCCCGCAGGAGCTCCTGTCCCGTGCGCTCGCGGCCACGTCCGAGATTTCACTCATCACCGACGCCGAGCAGAAAATCCTGCACGC
>JBFGBS010000518.1:0-2304 GCA_041567475.1 Arthrobacter sp. | reverse complement strand
AGGGACCGCGCGGTAAGTTCTGGGGGCGGTTCGGCTCGGCCGGACTGCTCGTCCATGATCCTGCCAAGGGTGTGCTGCTGCAGCACCGGGTTGAGTGGAGCGACCACGGAGGGACGTGGGGGCTGCCCGGGGGTGCCCTGCACCAGGGTGAAGACGCCATCCGTGGCGCGCTGCGGGAAGCCCATGAGGAAGCAGGCGTGCCGGCCGAGAGCATCCGGGTGCTCTTCACTTCGGTCTTCGACGTCGGCTACTGGAGCTACACCACCGTTGCCGCCGCGGTGGGCCAGCCCTTTGAACCGGTCATCATGGATCCGGAAAGCCTGGAGCTCCGGTGGGTCCCGGTTGACGCCGTGAGCGGGATGGCCCTGCACCCGGGCTTCGCGGCAGCCTGGCCGGGCCTGCGCAGCAGGCTTCAGCGGGCAGGCACCAGCACGGGCCAGGACGCCTAGAGGCGCTAGCCGAGGACCGGGCGGCAGAGCATATTAGGCCTGACGAGCCGCCGGACGCCGCCGGTACAGCCAGATGAGGCCCAGGATTGGCAGCAGCAGCGGAATGAAGCCGTAGCCGCGTCCGAACAAGGACCAGACGGTCTCGTGCGGGAAGTTGACGGCGTCGAAGAGGCTCAGGGCGCCGACCACCAGCACACCGATCAGCTCAACCAGGACGGCCGCCAGCGAGATCCTGAACCAGATCCGGCCCGGCTTTGCGAGGGACACGGTGGCCACAATGTAGACGGCCGCGGCGAAGGCCGAGAGCAGGTAGGCAAGCGGCGCTTCGGAGAACTTGGTGAGGATCTGGTAGCCGGCCCGCGCCGTCGCCGAGATCGCGAACACGGCGTAGACCGCAATCAGCAGTCGTCCGGGGCCGGTGTTCCGGGTGTTCGACGGAGCTGCTCCGGCTTCCGGAGCCCGGCCGGCCGGGCCACCGGCGTCCTGCGACGACTGAGCCTTCACGATGCTTGCCTCTTTCATGTCAGTACCAGATCTGGTTCATACGGGCCGCCATCACCAGGGCGGTGACTCCGACGGCGGCCAGAACGAAGTTGCTCCACCGGGTCCGCTCCAGGACGGACCAGTACACCGCGGCGACCGGCAGCATCAGGGCGGTGATCAGGTAGCCCCAGAATTCCCAGGCCTCACCCGCGATCGGTTCGCCGGCGATCACGCGGATGATCGAGCCGACGAGATAGACCAGCAGGGACAGCTCGACGGCGGCCACCGAGAGGATGGTGAGGTCGTTCGGGGCCTTCTTGAGGATACCGGCGGTGGCGCAGATGATGGTCGACAGCAGCCCGACCACCATGATGATGTAAAAGTAGGCGTCCAAGTCTAGTCGGCCTGACCTGGGGCGGGCGGGACTTCGGGCGCAGCCGCCGCGGCGGCGCGCTTCTCGTTATCCGGCGCGAAGACCAGCACCGGTTTGGCGTAGTTTCCGCTATCCGCCAGCAGCGCCACAAGGGTGCCGTCGGGGCCGAATGCGGCAGCCGGGCTGTCCGCGGTGGCGGCTGCGGTTGTGCCCGCTGCGGCACCGGCGGCGATCCGCCGGCCAAAGGAAATCTCCGTCGTTTCCTCGGCGCTGAGCTCTCGGTTGGGCATCAGCGCGCGGGCGGCCTGGGACATCTCCAGGACCGTCAGGTCTTCGGCGAGCTGCTCGAGGGTGCGCGCCTGGTCAAGGGTGTAGGGGCCCACCTGGGTCCGGCGCAGGGCAGTCAGGTGCCCGCCGACGCCGAGCGCGTTGCCGAGGTCACGGGCCAACGCCCGGATGTAGGTCCCGGACGAGCACTCGACCGTGACGTCGACGTCGAGGAGCGCACCGTCGCGGTCCGGGCGCAGTCCGTGAACCTCGAACCGGTGGATGGTGACCGGCCGGGCAGCCAACTTGACCTCTTCACCCGAGCGGACGCGGGCGTAGGCACGTTCGCCGTTGACCTTGATCGCGCTGACGCTGCTGGGAATCTGCTCAATTTCACCGGTCAGGTCGGCGACGCGGGCCCGGACGTCGTCCTCGGTGATTCCGGCGGCGCTGTGCGTTGCGGTCACCTCGCCTTCGGCGTCGTCCGTCACGGTGGACTCGCCGAGGCGGATGGTGGCGGTGTACGTCTTGGACGTCCCCACAATGTAGGTCAGGAGCCTGGTGGCCTTATTTATGCCGACCACCAACACGCCGGTGGCCATCGGGTCGAGGGTCCCGGCATGGCCGACCTTTCGGGTACCGGCGAGCCGCCGCATCCGTCCAACCACATCGTGGCTGGTCCAGCCTTGCGGCTTGTCCACTATTACCAGTCCAGAAAGCACGCTTCCCAGT
>JBFGBS010000517.1:0-2310 GCA_041567475.1 Arthrobacter sp. | reverse complement strand
GTCTTCGAAGCCCTGTACCTCGGAAACCATGGCGAGAGCCAGCGGCTGGACGTTGCTATCCGGGCCAGCGCCCTGGTCGGCGAGTCCATGCACCTGCACATGGTGGGCCACGGCACCCAGCGGCCCGCCCTGGAGAAGCTCGCCCGGCAGCTCAAAGCCCCGGTCACCTTCCACGCGCCCCTCACCGGTGACGCGATGATCGAGCGCTACGCATCGGCGGACACCTGCCTGGTGTCCCTCCGTGATGACTGGAAGTCATTCGAAACCACGGTGCCGTCAAAAACCTATGAAGTACTGGCTATCGGCCGTCACGTGACGGCCATTGTGCGCGGCGAGGCCGCGCGGATCGTCGAAGACGCGGAAGCCGGCGACATCGTGGCCAGCGACCCCGAGGCCTTGGCGGCTCTCTGGCGGGACCTGGCCGCGGACCGGGGCCGGCTCATCCGGAACGGCGACAGCCGCCAGTGGGTCAAGGCACATGCCGAGTTCTCGACGCTCGCCGGAGATTACATGGAACTCATTCACGGTCTCCTCGCTGAAACGCGTTCATAGCCCCATGATCCAGCTTCTAAAAAATGCCCGGCTCGCCGCGGGCGTTGTTCGCCATCACGTCTCCGACGATCCGGTGGTCTTGTTCCTGCAACTCTCCCGCCGGATGCCGGCAGCGGTGCTTCCGCTCGCCAAACGGCTCACGCGTTGGGCACCGAAGAATTCCATCTCGGCGGTGGTGCTGTTCGCTGCACTGGCCGCCGGGGACGAGGCCGACGTCGAACGCCGCCTGAATCTCGCGGCGGACCGCCACGTCGGCGGCGAACAAGCACGCCGCCTGGCGGACATCGCCCTCGCCGCCCACCTGCCGGTCCCCGCTGACCGTTTCCTGGCCCGGGCCGGGGGTGCGCGGCGCTTCAGGCAGACCCGCGCGCGGCGCCTCTGGTACGCCGGCGCCGTCACTGAGGCCGTGGAGGTCCTGGCCGGCCCGAACCAGGGCAAGCAAACGGCGGAATCGCGGCAGCGGTTGCGGCTCGCTGCCGAAGCCGCAACCCTCAAGGACGCGTCACCGGTACTCGCGCCCCACGCCTACACGCCCGTACCGGGCCGCATCCTGCACCTGCTGACGAACTCGCTGCCGCACACGGCCAGCGGCTATGCCCAGCGCTCCCACTCCACCCTGCTGGCCCAGCAAGAGGCAGGCTGGGAGGTGCTCGCCGTCACCCGGCTCGGCTACCCCGTCCAGGTCGGAAAAATCTTCGCGCAGTCCACGGACACGGTCGACGGCGTCCGCTACCACCGGCTGCTGCCGGCCCGCCTGGCGCCGACCATCGATGCCCGGCTGCAGCAGCAGGCCGAAGAGCTACTGGCCGTCGCCCTTGAGTTCCGGCCCGGCGTGCTGCAGACCACAACGCATTACGTCAACGGGCTGGTGGTCCGGGCCGTGGCCGAGGCGCTTGGCATCCCGTGGGTCTACGAGGTACGCGGACAGCTGGCTGACACGTGGGCGTCCACCCGCGGGCCCGAGGCCCGGGACAGTGAACGGTACCAGAGCTTCAACCGACGCGAAGCCGACGTCATGGGCGCTGCCGACCTTGTCCTGACCCTGGGGCAGGCCATGAAAAACAACATCGTCGCCGCCGGGATTCCGGAAGATAAGGTCATCATCGCCCCGAATGCGGTCGGCGGGGATTTCCTGGCGGAACCACGTGAGAAAGCCCTCGCCCGGCGTGAACTAGGGCTCGATGAACACGGCCCGATGATCGGCACCGTCAGCAGCTTGGTACCCTATGAAGGGATCGAAGACCTGATTGCAGCATTCGCGCTGCTGGCACCGGACTTCCCCGACCTCCGTCTGCTGATAGTCGGCAACGGATCAGCCAAACCGTCACTGGAGACTTTGGCGCGGCGCAGCGGCTATCCGGAACGCATTATCTTCCCCGGCCGCGTGCCGCGCAGCCAGGCGGCCCTGTACCATCAAACGCTCGACGTATTCGTTGTGCCACGCAAGGATTTGGAGGTGACGCGTTCGGTGACACCACTGAAACCGGTAGAAGCCATGGCGTGTTCCCGCCCGGTCGTGGCCAGTGACCTGCCTGCCCTGGCCGAGATAGTGGAGGACGGCGTGACAGGACTCCTCGCGGAGGCCGGTGACCCGGCGTCGTTCGCGGAAGCCTTGAGGACGGTCCTGACAAATCCCCAACTGGCAGCGGAACTCGGTGCCGCCGGCCGGGACCGCGTCCTGCAGGAGCGGACCTGGGCAGCTAACGCGGCGGCCTTGGCCAAGGAATTGAAGAAGCTGGGAGTAGCCATCTAGATGAG
>JBFGBS010000516.1:0-2316 GCA_041567475.1 Arthrobacter sp. | reverse complement strand
GCGGCGAACGTGGCGGCGGAAAGAGTCGGAATCTTCTTCATGGGTTTGGGTCCTTCAAAAAATCGTCGGGAGCCTCGTCTGCTCACGGGTAGCGGGCATGGTTCGGTCGGCTGTCCCGGTGGGGTTCATGATCAGTCCAGAGCACGGTGCGGTCCAGGTCAACGCTACAGGGCGTCCGGGGCCGGCACCGGCGGGCGGCCGTTACCGGAATGTGACATCTGAGTGGTCTTCACGTAGCGTCGAACGCTTGCCGGCATCGTCCAAGCCGGCGACCCGGGCATTTGCCTAGCTCTGCCGCTGCCCGGGGTCCTTTCGACATTCGTCCGGCAGAGACGGGGAAACCATATTTGGCCGGCCCTAGGGCAGGTCTTGGGGTGAAGCCGCGCCACTGCATACGTGCAGGCCGCGGCCGGGTGGCTCCCATCCGAATCCGACAGCTAACCCCGCAGGCACAGGGAGAGGTTATTCGTTATGTCTTCACGCAGGAACTCCGGCCGGCACCGCGCGGCCACCGTCCCCGCCAGCGCCTTCGCAACTATCTCCAAAGCCGTCGCCACAAATGCGGGCGGAGTTGGACGCCAGGCGGCCGTCCTCGCCGCCGCCTCGGGACTCGTCCTGACCTCCGGGGTCGCCGCCCAGGCAGCCGAGGCGCCAACGCAACGGGAATCCGCCTCGGCCGGAAACCTCGAAGTATCCAGCCAGACTCCCGCGCAGGTTCAGCTCAGTGCGGACTCCAGCGCCGCAATTGCGTTCGAACGCCCCGCCGTCAGCACGACGCCGGCGCCCGTGATCGAAGCGCCCGAGCCGGCTGCCCAGGTGCAGTCGTCGTCGTCCGCCACGGCCGCGGCCACCGCGGCGCAGGCAGCCGTCGCGGCTCCGGAGCCCGCCGTCTCCGTTCGGACCACGGCGGCAGCCGCGCCGGCGGCCGCTCCGGCCGCAGCAGCTCCGGCGGCCGGGGGAGTCAACTCCGCCATGGTCGCCGCCGCCTACGCCCAGCTGGGCATGACCCAGGACTGCACAGCCCTTGTGGAAAAGGCGCTCGGTGCGGCCGGAATCCCGGTCGGAGACCTCGCCCCCATGCAGTTCATGGGCTACGGCAAGGTAGTCGGCACCGCCCAGCCCGGGGACATGGTGGTCCAGTCCGGCCACGTCGGCATCTACGTCGGCAACGGCCAGGTGCTGAGCTCGGGCATGAACGGCACGAACCAGACGGTTGTTCACCCGCTGTCCTGGCTAAGCGCCAACGGAGCCGTGACGTTTGTCCGCGCGGGCGCCTAAGTAGGCAGTCCACCTCAGCGCAACAGTTATGCGAGGGGCCGGTGAGTCGCTGCCTTGGGGGCGGCGACTGACCGGCCCTTTGCGCGCCGTGGCGCGCGGGTTCGGGGCAATCAACAGCAGGTGAGCCTGCACGACGCCGACGGCGGGAACCACCTTTCGGTGATTCCCGCCGTCGAACAGTGCGCTGTGGCTGGCGGGCGAGGCTCTGCACGCCCGGCGCCGGGTTAGCGCGCCCGGTTGGCCCGGCCCTTGGTCAGGACCATGGCGAGGGCGATCATGGCGACGCCCAGAACCAGGTGGAGGTAGTTATCAAAGGAGTTCAGCGGAACGAAGTTTCCCGCGGACTCCTGGTCAACAACCAGGCCGTAGACAAAGAGGACCAAGTAGATGATGCCGCCGTAGAGGAGGAAGGACTTGGCTCCGGCCGCGGACCGGGAGAGCGCGAGGCCGGCGGCGCCGAAGAGCAGGTGGACGATGTTGTGCAGGACGGAAACCTGGAACAGGCCGAGCAGCATCGCTTCAGAGTGGTGTCCGGCGAACTGGAGCTGGTCAAAGTTACTCGTGATGCCGGGGACGAAGCCGAGGACTCCGACGAGAAGGAAAACGGCGCCGACGACGAGGGCGGCCTTCTGGACGGCGGTGCGGTTGCCGGTGTGGTTTCGGTGTGTGGTTGCCATGACGTGCTCCTTGAATCGGGGAGGGCTGAAGTAAGTATCAAATGCCATTCGCCGCCGCCGGCTCCGCGGATGTGCCGGGTCCGTCTGCTGTTTGGTAACCAGTTCCGGAAACGTCCTGTAGAGTGGAGACTGTTGTTGTGTTTATGCAGTTCGTAGTTCAGGCAGTACGCAAGGTTGAAAGACCTTGTTCTTCTGAAGTAGCGGTTTTGAACACCCCACGCCGGAGGACCCGAAAGTCGGGACTTTTCTTCCACCTTCACGAAGGACAAAAAATAATGGCTACTGGTACCGTCAAATGGTTTAACGCTGAAAAGGGCTTCGGCTTCATTTCCCCCGATGACTCCTCACAGGACGTTTTCGC
>JBFGBS010000515.1:0-2323 GCA_041567475.1 Arthrobacter sp. | reverse complement strand
GGGCTGTGTTCTCTCATGGTTCGGAAGTTCTTGCCACTCCCTGTTGGATCGTTTCTCATCATCAAGCCCCAGCCGCATATCTGTTGTGGCGGATATAGATTTTTAATATCACCGCTGCGAATCGGGAGCAAGGGGTTGGGGGCAAGCGCCATGAGGTTGAAGATGTGTTCCGTCGGGCCGGCTTGGGCCGGCTGAATCGTTGCGCCCCGCCGGAGGATCTGTTGGGTTTCTGCCATATTGACTGCGCCTGGACGCCGGGGGAGCATCCAAAGTGTGGGGTGCAGCCGGCTGGGGTGGGCCGGCAGGGAGAGGTGTCCGGATGGCTGCTGCTGGTGTTGGCGGAGCGCCTAGCCGGGCGGGCGTGTTGATGGGCACTGCCGCGTTGTTAGGTGGCATCCTGCTCGGCGGCTGCGTCTATAAGTCCGAACCCGGGCAGGTCCAGGCAAGCCCGGCAGCGACCGCAGCGACGACAGCGACGCCGTTCGGCGAACTCCGGGCGATGCTTGAGCTGTTCAGCGAGAAGATGCTCCGGGAGGGTGCGCCGGCGATTTTAATCGAGGCGAAAGTCGGACACGAGGAGTGGACGCATGCAGTAGGTGTCCGGAGCCGCGACGGCGCCGTCCCTGTTCAACCGCATGATCCGGTGCAAGTGGGCAGCATAACCCAGAGCATGGTGGCGGTTTCTGTGCTGAAGCTCGTGGACGAGGGCCGGCTGGTTCTTGACGACCCTGTCACCGGATATCTACCCGAGCTGGAGGAACTCCTGCACCCGCCCGCGCCCTTCTCGGTGCGCCAACTCCTGAGCCACACCTCGGGCATACCGGACTTCCAAGATCCGCTGCTGGTGTCGGCTCCGCTCCGGCACGTGCTGAGCACCCCGATCAGCCCCGAGCGGCGCCTCGCACTGGCCGGAAGTATCCCGTGGCAGGTGGCAGAGCCGGGGGAGTACAGATATTCCTCCTCGGACTACGTGGTGCTGGGGTTGCTGGTGGAGCGGCTCCGCGGTAGGCCTCTGGGTGAGGTCCTGCGGGCCGATGTCGTGGAGCCGCTGGGTCTTGGCGCCACCACGATGCTGGGCGACGGCCCAGCCCCGGCCAACCTGGTCCACGGTTACGTGCAGATTGATGGTGGAGTTGCGGACGTTGCCCACTCCGCCGTGCAAAGGGGATCGGCGGCTGGCGGCATGATGTCCACGGTTCAGGACGTCAACACTTTCTATGCCTCGCTGCTCCGGGGCGGGCTGCTGTCTCCGGCAAGCCTCGTTGAGATGAAGGGCCGCGTCTACGATGACTACGGCCTCGGTTTGGAGCAATGGTATGACCGGTGTACCAACGGCATCTATTACGGCCATTCCGGCGATGTTCCAGGCTACGGGACGATCGCGATCAGCAGTGCCGACGGCAATCGCCAGCTCGCAATGGCGGTCGCGTACCCGCCGTCGCCCTTGCCCGCGCGGAGCCACGCCATCGCGCGGGAGATGGCCGGGCTTGCCCAGACTGCGTTGAGCGCGAGCTGCCGTCTCCAATACCAGTGGGCACTTCCTCAATACGGCGGGGCCTATTGAGGAGCAATGGCTTTCAGCGCCTTGTCTCGTACCGGGTCAGGATCACGCCGCCGGGAAACGTCCGCGTCTCCACCAGATTTAGGTTCACCCAGCTGTCCAGTGCGGCGAAGTACGGCGTGCCGCCGCCCACCATGACCGGGTGGGTCACGATCGTGTACTCGTCGATCAGCCCGGCCCGCATGGCCGCCCCGGCCAGCTTTGCACCGCCGACGCTCATCGGGCCGCCGTCCGCGGCCTTGAGTCGGATGATCTCTGCGATTGCGTCGCCGGTGACCAGCCGGGTGTTCCAATCCACCGTGTCGATCGTCGAGGAGAACACCACCTTCGGGGTGTCCCGCCAGTTCCGTGCGAACTCGATCTCCGCCGGGGTTGCGTTCGGCTGCTGGTCCCCGGTCGGCCAGTAGGAGCTCATCGTCTCCCACAGCTTGCGCCCGTACAGCGACAGCTCGCTCGCCCGCTCCTGGTCGAGCCACCACTGGAAGAGTTCCTCGCTCGGCGCGCTCCAGCCGATGTCGTCGCCGGCCGCGGCGATGTAGCCGTCCAGGGTCATATTCATGCCATAAATCAGTTTCCGCACGGCGCCGGCCCTCCGGTCTCGGAGTGGTCAAGGGCCTCAGTGAGCTCTGTCGTCCCGCATCGGAACGGCAGCATCCTGTCCCTCATGGAGCCACCGTAGCTGCCCCTGATCCGGATGCCATAGCCCTCGAACCGCGGGATGCGCCGCAGCCGGATTAGAAGGGGCTCAAGAAGACAGGGGCC
>JBFGBS010000514.1:0-2326 GCA_041567475.1 Arthrobacter sp. | reverse complement strand
GGCCTGCGCGTCGTCAGCGTCTCCAACCCGCAGGACGCCTACACGATGATCCAGCAGGCCATCGCCTCGGACGATCCGGTCCTCTACTTCGAGCCCAAGCGCCGCTACCACGACAAGGGCGAGGTGGATGAGTCCCAGGGCCTGGCCGCCGCGTTGTCCATGGAACAGGCACGCGTGGTGACCGAGGGCAAAGACGTGACGCTCGTGGCGTACGGGCCCCTCGTCAAGACCGCCCGCGATGCCGCCCTGGCCGCCGAAGACGAAGGCATCTCTGTCGAGGTCATCGACCTGCGGTCGCTGGCGCCGGTGGACTTCGCAACGGTAGAGGCGTCCGTGCGGAAGACCGGCCGGCTCGTCATCACCCACGAGGCAGGCCAATCCGGTGGTGTCGGCGCGGAGGTCGCCGCCAGCATCACCGAACGCTGCTTCTACTATCTGGAGGCGGCGCCGGTCCGGGTCACCGGCTTCGACATCCCGTACCCCTATTCCAAGCTGGAAATGCACCATCTGCCGGGCCTGGACAGGATTCTGGATGGCGTCGACCGTGCCCTGGACCGCCCCAACTCCCTGAGCGGGCTGGAAGGGTGACCGCGACCATGATCAAGGAATTCAGGCTCCCGGACCTCGGTGAGGGCCTCACCGAATCGGAAATTCTCAGCTGGAAAGTCGGGGTGGGAGACACCGTCGCGCTCAACCAGGTCATTGCCGAGGTGGAGACGGCCAAGGCCGTGGTCGAGCTGCCCTCCCCGTTCGCCGGCGTGGTCACCGCCCTGCACGAGCAGCCCGGCACCGTGGTGGAGGTCGGCAAACCGATCGTCTCGTTCGAAATTGAAAGCGACGACGACGGCGGCGGCGCCTCCGGTGACGCGTCGGCCGCGACCGTGGCGGCCAAACGCGAGCCGAACCTGGTGGGCTATGGGGCAGTCCTCGAACACACCGGCCGTCCCGCCCGCCGAGCCCGCAACATCACGACGGCGACGGCGCCCGCGCCTGCTCCAGCAAACACGCCAGCAACCACACCCGCGCCCGCGCCTGCTCCCGCTCCTGCACAGTCGGCTGCGCCGGTCGCTGCGCTGGCTGAGCGGCCGCGGTCCACGCCGCCGGTACGCAAACTGGCTAAAGATCTCGGCGTCGACCTCGCAGGGATCACCGGCACGGGGGAGCACGGACTCATCACCCGTGAGGATGTGCGGAACTTCGTCGGTGGCGGGGACCTCCCCGCAGCGGCCCACGGCCTCGCCGGAGAACCAGCAGCAGCGACCGGACCCGCCGGCGGAGCGTCGCAGGGGCAGGGGCAGGGGCAGCAGCAGCGGGAGACGCGCACTCCCATCAAGGGAGTGCGCAAACTGACCGCAGCTGCCATGGTGTCCAGTGCCTTCACGGCACCGCATGCCACGGAGTTCCTGACGATTGACGTCACGCCGACCATGGAGCTGCTGGCGAGGCTCAAAGCCAATCGCGCGTACGCGGGCCTGAAGCTAACCCCGCTTACCCTGGTGTCCAAAGCCGTGCTCATGGCGGTGCGCAACCACCCGACGCTGAACACCCGCTGGGATGAGGACCGCCAGGAGATCGTCCAGTTCAACTACGTGAACCTGGGGATCGCGGCGGCGACTCCCCGCGGTCTGACCGTGCCGAACATCAAAGACGCGGACCGGATGTCCTTCGTGGAGCTCGCAGAAGCCCTCGCAACGCTCACTGACACGGCGCGATCCGGCAAAACAAGTGCCGCTGACCTCTCCGGCGGCACGATCTCCATCACGAACATCGGCGTGTTCGGCATCGATGCCGGAACCCCGATCCTCAACCCGGGCGAGGCTGCAATCGTAGCCGTCGGTGCCGTCCGGAAAATGCCGTGGGAGTATCGGGATGAAGTTGCCCTGCGCCAGGTCATGACCCTGAGCCTGTCCTTCGACCACCGGCTGGTCGACGGGGAGCAGGGCTCCCGCTTCCTCCAGGATCTCGGCTCCCTGCTGGCCGATCCGGGGATGGCCATGGCCATGGCCTAGCAGCGTCCGGCAGATATTCCGGAGGATACTCCCGGAGGGTGGGTGCTGCCGGAGGTGGGTGCTGCCGGGCGGGTGTCAGTCGAGGAAACGGCGCAACTGACGGGGGATGTCAGCCGACGCCTCCTGGCGCTTCCGGTCCGCCCCGGCTGGGTCCCGCCGGCGCGCGCTGCTGTGGGATTTGCCCGCCCGGGCGGAGAGTATCGCCCCCAGGCCGTCGATCCGTCGGATCTGTTCCCGCATCGACTCCAGATGGGCACCCAGGATAAAGGGCCAGGGACCGTCCTTCGGTGCGCCAAGCACCAGTGCCGGGAGTGATG
>JBFGBS010000513.1:0-2338 GCA_041567475.1 Arthrobacter sp. | reverse complement strand
TGGCCGCATTTCGCTGCTCGATGCGCAGCATTTTCCGGCCTTCTGGTGCCAGTGTCACAGTAGAGCTCCTTCGGGGGTTGCAACTAGGGCTTCTTCATTGTTGCGCAGTTCTTCGGTGATCCGCGACACGAGGTCCGCCGGGGCGACGTCCCGGCCGGTTTCCTGGGCGATCGTGGTGACGCCTGCGTCCGTGATGCCGCAGGCGATGATCTGCCGGTAGGGGGCCAGATCGTTGTTGCAGTTGATGGCGAAGCCGTGCATGGTGACGCCTTCGTGGACGCGGATGCCGATGGCCGCGATCTTGCGGGCCGGACCGTTCGCGTCCTCGTCGATCCAGACTCCGGCCCGGCCCTTGATCCGCACCGCCGTGATGCCGTAGTCGGCGAGCACTGCGATGATCACGGCCTCGAGGCGTTCGACGTAGTCACGGATGCCTGCCGGGTTTTTCAACTTGATCACGGGATAGCCAACCAGCTGTCCGGGGCCGTGCCAGGTCAGCTTGCCGCCGCGGTCCACGGGCACGACGGGGGTGCCGTCGAAGGGCCGTTCGTGGTCCTCGGTGCGCTTGCCGGCCGTGTAGACAGCCGCATGTTCGAGCAGGAGGACGGTGCTGGGTGCCGTTCCGGCCAGGACTTTCGCGTGAAGCTCGCGCTGGAGGTCCCAGCCGCGGGTGTAATCAACGAAATCCGGGGCCAGACCCAGCCGAGTGAACTCAAGAGTCATGGCATCCAGCTTAGCGCCCGGCAGTCCGCCGCACCGGTTCTGTGCGCAAGCTCTCATTCCTGTGGATAACTTCTGCGGAATTCCGCGGAATCCGCTATTCCTTGGGTATGGAAGAACTCCCAGAGGACAGTGGAGGGGCACCGGCGGTGCCTGGTTACGACGTCGGCCGGCGTCTGGGCCGTGGCGGCAGTGCTGCCGTCTGGCTCGTGGTTGAACACTCAACCGGCCGCGAATACGCCCTGAAGTGTTTCTACGGCTCGTTCCGTGACGCCGGGGTCGAAGAGGGGATGCAGCGCGAACTCCGGATCCAGTCGGTATTGGAACATGAGCACCTCGTTCGTGCTCACGCGGTAGTGCGGTGGCCGGAGGGTGACGGCGGGCTGGGACTGCTGCTGGACTATGCGCCCGGCGGGACGCTCGCCGAACTCATCGCGGCGCGGGGCAGGCTCGGGGCGGGGGAGACAGTGACGGTTCTGACTCCCGTCGCGCAAGCACTGGCCTATCTGCATACCCGTGGCTTTGCGCACGGTGATGTGTCCCCGGGGAACGTACTGTTCACGGCCCAGGGGAAACCAATGCTGGCCGATCTGGGAGTGGCCCGGATGGTCGCCGATGCGCTCGGACCTGCGGCCGCCGGAACCGCGGGATTCCGTGATCCGCTGCCGGCAGGCGACGCCAGGGCCGGGCTGCAGCCGGAGCGCGACGTTTACTCCGTGGCGGCCCTCGGCTGGTACTGCCTGACCGGCGCAGCGCCGGGCCCGTCACGGCTGCGTCCGCCGCTGTCCCTTGCTGTGCCGGAGGTTCCGCCCGGGCTGGCGGCGGCGCTCGAGGCCGGACTCAGCGAGGAGCGGCAGCACCGGCCCTCGGCTGCGGACCTCGCGGCTGCGATCTACCGGAGCGCTTCTGCTGATCCCGTGGATCTCTCCGTCTCCGTCCATCCCGAGGTGATGCCCCGGTTGCTGACCCGCCGGGCCGTGCCGGCCAGTGCCCGGGAGCGACGGACCGCCCGGATCCAGGGCTGGCTGCGGGCGCTTTGGCCCGGACCCCGTGCGGGCAACCCCACCGCACGCGCCGTGCCGGACCGGCCGGCACACCCCATGGCCGGGCGTCACGCACTCCCGGGCACCGGTCCCACGGGCGGGCGGTCCGGCCCACTGCGTTTGGCGCGGACCGCACCCGCCGTCGTGGCTCTTGCGGCCGTCATCGTGGTGGTCCTGGCTGGTGCGTGGTGGCTCGTTGGGGGCCAACCGGACCCCTCGGCAGTCATTCCCGGGCTGCCTGGCCATGCCGCCCCGACTTCCATGCCTAGTTCCGTGCCTACTTCCGTGCCGCCGCCGGCTGACGCCGGAGGCACGCCACTTCTTCCCTCGCCCACGGCGCTCGCCGCGCCTGAACCGGCCGCTCAACCGCCGGCCGCTCAACCGCCGGCCGCGGCAGAATCGACCGCGGAAGAACCGTTTGCGGACGCGCCGGCTGCGGAACCGCCTGTCCCCGATCCGCCGGCTGCGGCAGCGGATAATACGGAGCCGGCGGGGGCGGCATTCGTCCCGGCGGAGCTCCGCGACCTGCTCGGCAGCACGGATCCGGCTGATGCGGCGCGGGGCCTGGCTGCGCT
>JBFGBS010000512.1:0-2340 GCA_041567475.1 Arthrobacter sp. | reverse complement strand
GCTGACGGCGTCGACGAGGACCGGATCATCAAAGGCATGGTCGGCCGGACCCTGGAGTCACGCTTCCCGGAACACGAACCGAAGATCGGCGAGATCCTCTTCGAAGTCAAGGACTGGACCGTGGGCCACCCGCAGATCGAGGACCGACTGGTCTGCAAGGGTTCCAACTTCCACGTCCGCCGCGGCGAGATCGTCGGCTTCGCAGGCCTCATGGGTGCCGGACGCACCGAACTTGCCCGGTCCATCTTCGGCCGCTCATATGGCCGCTTCATTTCCGGGCACATCTACAAAGAGGGCAAGGAAATCACGCTCAAGAACGTCCGGCAGGCCATCGACGCCGGTCTTGGCTACGTGACCGAGGACCGGAAGTCGCTGGGGCTGAACCTTCTCGATGACATCAAGACGACCACAGTGTCCGCCAACCTGGAAAAGATCAGCAAGCGCTCCGTCGTCGACGACAACCAGGAATTCGCGGTTGCCGAGGAGTACCGGAAGTCGCTGCGCACCAAGACGCCGTCCGTCGAGGAGGGCGTCGCCAAGCTCTCGGGCGGCAACCAGCAGAAGGTGGTGCTCGCCAAATGGATGTTCACCGATCCTGACCTGCTGATCCTGGACGAGCCCACCCGCGGGATCGACGTCGGCGCGAAGTATGAGATCTACGGGATCATCCAGCAGCTGGCCAACCAGGGTAAGGGCGTCATTGTGATCTCCTCCGAACTGCCCGAACTGCTGGGCCTCTCCGACCGCATTTACACCATCTTCGAGGGCGCCATCACCGGGGTCCTCAACAAGGACGAAGCCAGCCAGGAAAGCCTGATGAAACTGATGACTTCCGCCCGCACGGCTGCCTGACTTTCTGGAATATTCCAGACCCTTCCAGACACAAGGACTGACACAATGAACGCGTTAAAGAAGCTCTTTGGCGGCAACACCCGCCAATTCGGCATGATCTTCGCCCTCGTGGCCCTGATCATCTTCTTCCAGGTGGCCACTGGCGGCAACACGCTGACCTCCGGCAACGTCATCAACCTTTTCAACGGCAACTCTTACATCCTGATCCTGGCCATCGGCATGGTCCTCGTGATCATCGCCGGCCACATCGACTTGTCCGTTGGCTCGGTTGCCGCCGTCGTGGGTGTGGCCGTGGCCATTGCCATGCGGGACTGGGGAATCCCCTGGTACGCGGGTGTCCTGCTGGGTCTGGGCCTCGGGGCGCTGATCGGGGCGTGGCAAGGCTTCTGGACGGCCTATGTCGGCATTCCGGCGTTCATCGTCACCCTGGCCGGCATGCTGCTGTTCCGTGGACTCAACCAGTTCATCGGCAAGTCGAACACCATCCCCGTTCCGCGCGATTTCCAGTACCTGGGTTCCGGCTACCTCCCTGAAGTCGGGCCGGACACCGGCTTCAACAACCTGACACTGCTGCTCGGCCTCGCGGGCGTGGCCTTCGTGGTCTTCAGCACGCTGCGTGCCCGCACCCATGCCAAGTCGATCGGCGCCCACGTCCCTGACGCTTGGATCGTCATCACCAAGCTGGTCCTGATCTGCGCCGCCATTCTGTTCGCCACGTACCTCTTCGCCACCGGCCGGCCCGGCACCTCGTTCCCGATCCCGGGGCTCATCCTGGCCCTCCTCGTGCTGATCTACGGTTTCATCTCCTCCAAGACCATCGTCGGACGCCACGTCTACGCAGTCGGTGGCAACCGTCACGCGGCCGAACTCTCCGGCGTGCAGTCCAAGAAGATCAACTTCCTCGTCATGATGAACATGTCGATCCTGGCCGGCCTCGCCGGCATGATCTTCGTCGGCCGCTCCACCGCCTCCGGCCCCTTCGACGGCGTCGGCTGGGAACTGGATGCCATCGCGGCCGTATTCATCGGCGGCGCGGCAGTGACCGGCGGCGTCGGCACCGTGATCGGATCGATCGTCGGCGGCCTCGTGATGGCCGTGCTGAACAACGGCCTGCAGCTGCTGGGCATCGGCGCCGACCTCACCCAGATCATCAAGGGCCTCGTCCTGCTGATCGCGGTTGCGTTCGACGTCTACAACAAGTCCCAGGGCAAGAAGTCCATCATCGGCCTGATGATGAAGAACTTCGGCCGGGGCAACGAGATCAAGCCCGACGAGACGACCCGCACCAAGGAAGTCATCCACCGCGAAGCCTGATCGGCTCCCCCACACTTTCCCCACACCACCTATAGAAAGAGAACCAAGTAATGCAAATGTTTGGTAAAGCAGGAAAGGCAGCGGCCATCGCCGCTATTGCAGCACTGGCGCTGACGGCCTGCGGTCGCTCGGAGCCCACCACGACCGGCGACGGAACCGGCGCCGCCGGATTTG
>JBFGBS010000511.1:0-2344 GCA_041567475.1 Arthrobacter sp. | reverse complement strand
GGTCCGCGCAGCATGGCCACGACCGGTTCGATGAAGCGGGCCGCGAGCGGACCCATAATCGCCATAATGAGCACGTAGGCGGTCGCCAGGGCAGCCAGTTCCTGGCTCACGGCGCCGGACGCGACGGCGAGGCCGGCGATGACGATCGAGAACTCTCCCCGGGCAATCAGGGTCGCCCCGGCACGGAACCGCCCCGGAATCCCGATCCCCACCTGCCGTGCCGCCCAGACCCCGGTGGCCACCTTGGTGCCGGCCGTCAGGACCGCCAGCACGAGCGCCCAGCCCAGGACCGGCGGGATGGCAGTGGCGTCGGTATTAAGGCCGAAGACGACAAAGAAAATCGCCGCGAACAAGTCCCGCAGCGGCTCCAGGATGCGGGTGGCGCTGTGCGCCGTGGCCCCGGAGATGGCAATGCCGAGCAGAAACGCGCCGACCGCCGCTGAAACCTGCAGGGCCGAGGCGAGCCCGGCCACGAGCAGGGCAGCGCCGAGCAGGTTGAGCAGGAACACCTCGGAGTTTTCGCTGTGGACCACCTTGGAAACCCGGTGGCCGTGCCGCAGCGCCACCAGCAGCACAATCGTGACAACGCCCAGGGAGATCCCCACCGTCTGCAGCCCGAAGACCAGGCTGACGCCGGCCAGGGTCGCCGTCAGGATGGGCAGGTAAATGGCCATGGCGAGGTCCTCGAAAACCAGGATGGAGAGGATCACGGGGGTCTCGCGGTTGCCGATCCTGCCAAGGTCGGTGATCACCTTGGCGGCGATCCCGGATGAAGAAATGTAGGTGACGCCACCCATGACCATGGCGCCCACCGGACCCCAGCCCAGCAGGAGTGCCAGGCCTGCGCCCGGGAGGAAATTGAGCACAAGGTCCAGGATGCCGGCCTGCCAGGACCGGCGCAGGCCCGTAACGAGCTCGGCCGCCGAATATTCCAATCCGAGCATAAGTAGCAGGAGGATGACCCCGATTTCGCCGGAGATATGCGTGAACTCCTGCATGCCGTCCATTTTGATGACACCGGAGGAGCCGAAGAACAGACCGCCCACGAGGTAAAGGGGGATCGGGGACATCTTGATGCGGCCGGCGAGCCTGGCCAGCAAACCGAGGCAGAATACAACGGCCCCCAGTTCGATTAGAGCCAGCGCCAGCGGATCCATGCCGCTAGCCGTTGCGCAGGATGCCGGCTGCGGTGTCCAGGCCGTCCTGTGTTCCCACGGCAACCAGCAGATCGCCGGCATGCAGGACGACGTCGGGTCCCGGTGCCGCGAGCACCTCGCCTTCGCGCATGATGGCCACGATGGAGGTGCCGCTGCGGGTGCGGATGCAGGCCTTGCCCATGGGCTGGTTGACGTACGGCGAGTCCGCCGCGATCGAGAACTGGCGGGTGACGATGCCCGGGACCTCGCGGTGGGCCTCCGCGAGCTGCATGGCCAGGCGCTGGCCGCCAAGCAGGTTGCCCAGGACGTTGGCTTCCTCCGCAGTCAGCGGGATGGAAGCCTGGCAGGTATCGGGATCATCCCACGTCGACACGATGAGTTCCGTCTGGCCCTCACGGTATTCCACGACGCCGATCCGGCGCCCGGAAGCAGTCATAAAGTCCTTGCGCCGGCCCAGCCCCGGCAGGTCTGTCTCGTCCACGTTCATAGCTCCAGCCTAGTCCGCGGAACGATGTTTCGGTGGGGCTCAGGCGGCCGGGACGGACGCGACCTCGGTCTTGCCGGGCGGCTTGACCGGCAGCAGCACCAGCAGCCCGGCCAGCAGCACCGCCATGATGCCCAGGATGCCCCAGCGCTGGGCCTCGCCCGGGGCCACGAGCGGAGTCGCGATTGCGATGCACAGGGTGAACAGCGCCGGGGCCAGGAAGCTCGCGGCCCGGCCGGTGGTCGCGTAGAGGCCGAACAACTCGCCCGCCTCGCCGTCGGGGGCGAGCCGGGCCAGGTAGGCGCGGGAGGAGGATTGCGCAGGCCCCACGAAGAGGGAGAGGAAGAGCCCGAATACCCAGAACGTCGTGGCTCCGCCCCAGTCGAGCCCGAAGAAGACATGGTTGGCGTTGCCGAGGACCAGGATGGCGGTCCCGGCGGCCAGCAGGCCCGTCAGCGATCCCACAATCACGGCTTTCGGCCCGATCCGGTCGTCCAGGACGCCGCCGATGACGGCCCCGACTGCCGCCACGATGTTGCCGAAGATCGCGAAGAAGATGACTTCCTTGAGCTCGAAGCCGAACGTCCCGGCCGCAATGATGCCGCCGAACGTGAACACCGCGGCCAGTCCGTCCCGGAAGATTGCGCTGGCCAGCAGGAAAAAGATGGTGTGCGGGCTGGTCCGGTAGATCGCCTTGATCCGT
>JBFGBS010000510.1:0-2360 GCA_041567475.1 Arthrobacter sp. | reverse complement strand
GAGCCGATGCTGGCGGCCAGCTCGCGCGCCTGGCGCTGAAGGCCGTTGAGGGCTTCCTGGGCGGCTTCGATCTCAGTGATGGTGGCTGCGGCATTGGGTAGTTTGTAGGCGCGGGTCATAGTGGCTCCTGATGAGGTGGGGTGGTGCCTTGTCGTTACCCATGTGTGCGGCACCTCCGGCCCCGGTCCCCGCGAAGGCGTCCTAAGCAGCCAGCCGATAGGTGTTGCCCTTACCGAGCGGGTTGGCTTCGGGCCGACCCATCCCAGGGCCAAGGACCAGGTACTCTGTCCCGACGCGGGAGCTTCCGGCAGTGTGGGGGATGTCGAACTCGACGACCTCCGAGTCCGGGTACAGCAACGGAATCTGGGCGTGGGCATCGTAGGTGAGCAGCCACGGGGCCGTCAGCCGGTTGAGCGCGCGGGCAAGGCGCTGATGCAGGTCATCGTCCATGCCGACGGCGTACAGGTCGTTGCCGACCCCGATGTAGGGCGGATCAACGAAGCAGAACACCTCGTCCTGGACCCCCGAGTCAGGAAGGTCCTCCAGGAAGCTGATGCCGTCGCCGGCGAAGACTTTGAACCGGCCCCCCAGTGCGTGGACGGTTCGTATCCGTTCCGCCAGGGCCGCGGCGTTGAAGCGGGCGCCGATGGTGTGCAGTCCGGCCTGTGCTTTGCCGCCAATCGGCCCAACGCTCGGAAGGATCATCCCGGAGCGGGAGCACCGGTTCAGGATGAAGGCCGCCAGGCCAAGATCAAAGGTGTCGATGCGCTCACCGGCCAGCGCGGCCGCCACGTTCTGCCGGGACTCCTGGAACATGGCCAGTGTGGGAACAATCTGTTCCACCTTGGACGCCAGTGCGGGTCCGTCGTTCATCACGGTGGTCCAGAACGCGGCGAGGGCAGGGTTCGCTTCCACGATCCATGCTTCCGGTACTTTGCCGGTGGTCAACGCCGTCAGCGCGGCGCCGGCGCCTCCGCCGAACGGCTCCAGCCAGATCTCAACTTCCATGGGCCACTGCAGGGATTCGAAGGTTTCGGTCAGCCAGGGCGCCATGCGGGCTTTGCCGCCGGGGTACCGCAGCGGAGAGGCGTAGCGGGTGCGGGCAGATGTCCGTGGCGAAGTCATGGGGGCAATGTGTACGGCCGGCCGGCGTACGCTCCCCGGATCCTGCGTCGGCTCAGCCGATCCTCGCCGCTCATCGCCCGGAATGGCCGCACACAAAGAGTCAGCAGCCACAACGATCGAAGGGCCCTGCCATGAACAGCCTTAGCCGCAACCGTGTCCAGCGCGGTATCCCGACCGGCGGCCAGTTCGCCGTCGAGCAGCACTACGAAGCATCCATTACGCTCAGCACTCCTCCTGCCAAAAACTGGGGCCAGTTGAACCTCCAGGAAGGCTCCCGCACACCGTGGGGCCAGGCGCATGAAGTTCGCCACTACGCACCAGGAATCGCCGTCGTGACCTGCGCGGGGCATGGGGGCATCAAGCTGTCCCCGGAACGCAACCGTGAAGTCCCGCCCGCCCTCCGCCGCAATGCGGGCTGGTATGAGGAGGACTGCGAATTTCAGATCGCCGGCATGTACTTCCCGGAGGAAACCCGGCCGCGCGCAGCCACCGGGCACACCCGCGACTGGGAGCTCGATGAATGGAAGGACTACTGCCAGTCCAGCGTCCGCAGCTGGTTCCCGGACGGGTATGAGAGGGCCACCGGCGAGACCGTCCTGCCCGGCCAATCCAGCGTCCGCGACCGTGAAACGTGGCTCGCCGCCCACCTTGATGAGTGGGTATGCCGGTCGGCGAGCAACCTCAGCGACGGCACCGTGGAGGTGACGGCCGCCCGCCGCGGTGAAGAGAAGCGGTTCGTGGTGCCCCGCGACGAATACAGCACCCGCACCGATAACAAAGAGCTGGGCGCCCAGGGGACGTTCATCGTTGACCCGGCCAGGCACCACGAGCTGCCTCCGGAGCCGGTGAAGCCGAAGGCGCCGGCGCCCCGCTTCCATGGATTGGACACGTCCGGACTGACTGACCTGCAGCGGAGCCGCGCCAACAACGAACTGTGCAAGCGCTGGCGGTCCGAGGACGGGCGGGTCCGCACTATGCGCGAGATCATCGAAAACGAAGGCATCACCGGCAAGACCGCCTACACGGCCAACGGGAAGACCGAATACCACCTGTCCTCCTACACGAACGTCGAAGACAGCAGCGGCTACACCTTGCCCGTCTCGAAGGCGCTCTGGGACGCGGTGGAGGCACCGGACCGGCGCACCGAAGCCCAGCGGGCCGGACAGAAAGCAGACCTTGCGTTCGAGCGGTGGCAGAGCGCCGGCTGGAACGACCGCAAGAAGGCCAAGGCCGTG
>JBFGBS010000509.1:0-2361 GCA_041567475.1 Arthrobacter sp. | reverse complement strand
TGGCAGGCCGCGCTGGTTCGCCCAGCGGCCGTTGCCGTCCATGACGATCGCCACGTGCCGTGGAATGAATTCCTGCGGGATGGCCGGCGGGACGGCACCGGACGGGTGCGGGTACGGCGAGATGACCGGAGTGCTCCTCGGGACGGTCTTGCCCGGATTCTTTTTTCCCGGGGTCCGCCCCAGGCTCTTTCCCAACGCCACTGTTACGTTCGCTCCACATGTTTGAGGGATTTAAGGACACGTTCCAGGTGCCATTGCAGGTAGCCGGCAACGAGGCCGGCCGCTTCCCGGCGGTGCACCGGCACGGATGAATCCGCGGCGGCCCAGTTCCCGGTGAGCAGGGCGCCCAGCAGAACAACGGTTTCCGCGGCGGGTGCCGGCGATCCGGGCGGCCGGCAGACGGGGCAGACCATGCCGCCGAGCGGAGCCGCGAAGGCCGTGTGCGGGCCTGCTGCGCCGCACCGCGCGCAGTCGGTGAAACTGGGTGCCCAGCCCCCGGTCGAGAGCGCACGGAGCAGATACGAATCGAGGATCAGTTCCGGCGCGTGGTCCCCCCGGCTCAGGGCTGCCAGAGCGCCGACGAGCAGGTTGTATTGGGCCGTTCCGGATTCGCCGTCGACGTCGGTGAGTTTTTCGGCGGTTTCCGTCATGGCGGCTGCCACGGTGTAGCGGCCGTAGTCCGCGGCAATGGCGCCGCCGTAGGCGCCTTTGGCGACGGCCTGGGTCACAATATCGAGGCTGCGGCCGGAGATGAACTGAAGATCGGCGACCATAAAGGGTTCCAGCCTCGCACCGAACCGGCTGCTGGTGCGGCGCACTCCCTTTGCCACGGCCCGGACCTGGCCGTGGTGTTTCGTGAGGAACGTGATGATCCGGTCGGCCTCGCCGAGCTTGTGCGTGCGCAGCACAACGCCGTCATCACGGTAGGTGCGCGTTGCAAAGGATGAGGCCACGGTTAATCTTCGCACTGTCTGTCGGGAATCATGCTGTCGGGCATGACGGCATGGGCGCACGCTGCGCCGCCGGTCCTCCCGGCAGCGCAGCGTGCGGGCCGGCACATCAGGCGCGGGCGTCCCGGATGGCCCGGTTCACGGCGGAGATGACGGCCTTGAGCGCCGAGGTGCTGGTGTTCGCGTCGATCCCGACGCCCCACAGCACCCGTTCCCCGACGGCGCATTCGACGTACGCGGCGGCGAGTGCGTTGCCGCCTTCGGAGAGGGCGTGCTCGCTGTAGTCCAGTACGCGGACGTCGACGCCGTCCTCGCGGAGGATGCTCAGCAGCGCCGCGATGGGACCATTGCCGGTGCCTGTCCGGCGGACCTGGGTGCCGTCGACCTTCAAGGCCGCCGTCAGCGTCATGTCGCCGTCTTCGTCGGTTTCGGTGCTGATCGCGCCGAGGGCGTAGCGTCCCCACTGCGCGTCGGCAGCGCCGGAGGGCAGGTACTCGTCCTGGAAGACCTGCCAGAGCTGGGCTCCGCTGACTTCACCGCCCATGGTGTCCGTCTGCTTCTGGATGACGCCGGAGAACTCGATCTGCGCGCGGCGCGGCAGGTCCAGGCTGTGCTCGTTCTTGAGCAGGTAGGCGACGCCGCCCTTGCCGGACTGGGAGTTGACCCTGATGACTGCCTCGTAGCTGCGGCCGACGTCCTTGGGATCCACGGGCAGGTACGGCACCTGCCAGGGGTAGTCGGCGACGTCTTGTCCGGCTGCCGCGGCATCCTTCTCGAGCGCTTCGAGGCCCTTCTTGATGGCGTCCTGGTGTGAGCCGGAGAACGCCGTGAAGACGAGGTCTCCGCCATACGGGGACCGTTCGGCCACCGGCAGCTGGTTGCAGTATTCCACGGTGCGCCGGATCTCATCGATGTCGGAGAAGTCGATCATCGGGTCGATGCCCTGGACGAACATATTCAGGCCCAGCGTGACCAGATCCACGTTGCCGGTCCGCTCACCGTTGCCGAACAGGCAGCCTTCGATCCGGTCGGCGCCGGCGAGGTAGCCGAGTTCCGCGGCCGCAACCCCGGTGCCCCGGTCATTGTGCGGGTGCAGGGAGATGATGATGCCCTCGCGCGGGTGCAGGTTGCGGTGCATCCATTCGATGGAGTCGGCGTAGACATTCGGGGTGGCCATCTCAACCGTTGCGGGCAGGTTAATGATGACCTGCCGGTCCGCCGATGCCTCAAACACGTCGGCGACAGCGTTGCAGACACGGGCCGCGTATTCCAACTCGGTGCCCGTGAAGGACTCCGGTGAGTATTCGTACGTGATGTGGGTGTCGCCGAGGGTTTCCTCGTACTTCTTGCACAGCCGGGCCCCCTGCAGGGCGATGTCCAGGATGCCGTCCTCGTCCTGGTTGAACACCAC
>JBFGBS010000508.1:0-2367 GCA_041567475.1 Arthrobacter sp. | reverse complement strand
CGGTGACGAAGCCGACGTCGAACGCCGCCTCAACCTGGCCGCCGACCGCGGCCTTGCCGGCGAGCAGGCACGCCGCCTGGCGGACATCGCCCTCGCAGCCCACCTGCCGTCCCTGGCCGACCGCTTCCTCAGCCGCGCTGGTGGTGCCCGGCGCTTCCGCCAGGCGCGCGCCCGCCGCCTCTGGTACGCCGGCGCCGTCAGCGAGGCAGTGCAGGCCCTTGCCGAACCGACCGCGGCGGAAGCGCGTCAACAGGCACGGCTCGCCGCGGAAGCCGCCATCCTCACGGACGCGTCGCCGGTGCTGGCGCCCCGCAGCTATACGCCCGGTCCGGGCCGCATCCTGCACCTGCTGACGAATTCGCTGCCGCACACGTCCAGTGGCTACGCCCAGCGTTCGCACTCCACCCTGGTGGCACAGCAGGAGGCGGGCTGGGAAGTACTCGCAGTCACCCGGCTGGGGTATCCGGTCCAGGTAGGCAAGCTCTTTGCGAAGGCCACGGACACCGTCGACGGGATCCGCTACCGCCGGCTGCTGCCGGCCAGCCTGGCCCCGACCATCGACGCGCGGCTGCAGCAGCAGGCCGAGGAGTTGCTGGCCATCGCCCTCGACTTCCGGCCCAGCATGCTGCACACCACAACGCACTACGTCAACGGACTGGTGGTCCGGGCCGTGGCCGAGGCACTTGGCATCCCCTGGGTCTACGAGGTCCGCGGCCAGCTGGCCGACACCTGGGCCGCCACCCGCGGGCCCGAGGCCAAGGACAGCGAGAAGTACCAGTGCTTCAACCGGCGCGAAGCCGAAGTCATGAAGTCCGCGGACCTGATCCTGACCCTGGGCCAGGCGATGAAAACCAACATTGTCGCGGCCGGCATTCCGGAACAGAAGGTCCTTATCGCCCCCAACGCCGTGGGCGGGGACTTTCTGGCTGAACCCCTGGATCCGGAACAGGCCCGGCGCGTCCTTGGGCTCGAGACGCACGGCCGGATGATCGGCACTGTCAGCAGCTTGGTACCCTATGAAGGGCTCGAAGACCTGATAGCAGCGTTCGCGCAGCTCGCGCCGGACCTGCCCGATTTGCGCTTGCTGATCGTCGGCGACGGGTCGGCCATGCCATCGCTGCAGGTCCTGGCGGGGCGGAGCGGCTATGCGGATCGTATTCTGTTCCCGGGCCGGGTGCCGCGCGATCTGGCAGCCCGGTACCACCAAGCGCTCGACGTCTTTGTTGTGCCGCGAAAAGATCTGGAGGTGACCCGCTCGGTGACACCACTGAAACCGGTAGAGGCGATGGCGTGTTCCCGCCCGGTGGTGGCCAGTGACCTGCCCGCCCTGGCAGAGATTGTGGACGACGGCGTGACCGGGCTCCTGGCCGACGCCGGCAACCCGACGTCGTTCGCGGCAGCGCTACGGACGCTCCTGACAGATCCCCGGCTGGCTGAAGAACTCGGCGCCGCCGGCAGGGTCCGCGTCCTGCGGGAACGGACCTGGGCCGCGAACACAGCCGCCATGGCTGAGGAACTAGAGAAGCTGGGAGTGTCCATCTAGATGAGCGTCGAAGAACAATCCAAGGCGCCCACGGTTTCCGTGCCGGTGGACCTTGTCCATTTGACCCGCATCGGTCAGCGCCCGGGCCTGGCCGATTACCTGGTCCAGCTCTGGGACCGCCGCAGCTTCATCCTCTTCGACGCGCAGGCGCGTGTGCAGGGCGGAAACGAGAAGAACCACCTGGGCAGCGCCTGGCTGGTGCTCACCCCGCTTCTTAGCGGGTTGAGCTTCTACCTCGTCTTCGGCCTGCTGCTGGACACCAGCAAGGGCATCGAAAACTTCATCGGCTACCTGGTCATCGGCGTCTTCACCTTCCAGATGTCCACCCGGTCCGTCCTCGGCGGGGCCAAGTCCCTCACCGGCAACACCTCCATGATCCGGGCCTTCCAGTTCCCGCGTGCCGCGTTGCCCATCGCGATCAATGTCCGCGAGTTCCTGGCGAACATCCCGGTGGTCCTCGTGATGCTCCTCCTCATTATCTTCATCGGACCTGCGGAAGAGATCAGCTGGCGATGGCTGCTGATCCTGCCTGCCCTCAGCCTGCAGTTCCTCTTCAACCTCGGGATCGGCATGATGCTGGCCCGGCCGCTGCTGAAGATTCCCGACGTCGGAATGCTGCTGTCCTTCTTTATGCGGCTCTGGATGTACACGTCAGCGGTCTTCTTCTCGGCAGACCGTTTTGACAACGTCCCCATCCTGAAAAACATCATGGACGTGAACCCGCTGTTCCTGATTATCACGATCATCCGTGACTCCGTCCTGTACGCGACCACGCCCTCCTGGCGCTCCTGGGCGATCGTGTCCTTGTGGGCGCTCGGCGCGCT
>JBFGBS010000507.1:0-2374 GCA_041567475.1 Arthrobacter sp. | reverse complement strand
TGACGATCCGCCTGACCTCCGGAACCCGGACTCCCAGCGAGGGCATCGCCGACTTCATGTATGCCTGCGCGCCGGCGGCGCGGACCGGATCAGCGTCGGCTGCCAGCCGCCGCCGGATGGCTGCGATCAATTCGGCATTGGCCATGGGGACACTTTAGCCACACGCCCGCTGGCCCTAGAGTTGGAACCATGTCGATGATCAAAAGCCCCGCCGAGATTGCCCTGATGCGCGAAGCCGGCCGGGTGGTGGCCAGGACGCTGGAACGCGTCCGTGCAGCGGCCGCCGTCGGGGTCTCCCTCAAAGAACTTGACCAACTCGCCGCCGCATCAATTGCCGAGGCCGGGGCGACGCCGGCATTCCTGAACTACAAGCCGCACTGGTCTTCCGTGCCGTTCCCGGGAGTCATCTGCACCAGCGTCAACGATGCCGTGGTGCATGGAATCCCCAACGACTACCGGCTTCAGGACGGTGACCTGCTGAGCGTCGACTGCGGCGCCTTCCTGGACGGCTGGTGCGGCGACGCCGCCATCAGCTTTATCGTCGGGACCGTGGACCCGGTCGACCAGGCGCTGATCCATGCCACGGAGGCTGCCCTGGCCCGGGGAATCGACGCGGCCCGGATCGGCAACAAGATGGGGGATCTTGGCTACGCGATCGGCGGAGCCGCACGCCGGGCCGGTTACGGCCTGCTCGCGGACCACGGCGGCCACGGGATCGGCAAGACCATGCACGCCGAGCCGCACGTCCCCAACGAAGGGCGGCCGGGGCGCGGCATCAAGCTGACCGAGGGACTGGTGATCGCCATCGAGCCAATGCTCATCCTCGGCGGCAAGGATGATTACTTCCACGACGACGACGAATGGACCCTTCGCTCGGCGAGCGGGCGCCGCGCTGCCCACAGCGAGCACACGGTCGCCATCACGGCCGACGGACCCGTGATCCTGACCCTGCCGTAAGGCCGGCCGTGCTCAGCCGTTCTCAACCGTTCTCAACCAGGCCGATCAGGTTGCCTTCGCTGTCCTTGAGGAAAGCCCCGCGCTCGCCGTCCGTTTCGGCTACCCCGTCGACGGTCTTGAAGCCGGGCCAGTCATACTCCTCAAAAACGACGCCCGCAGCGCGCAGCGCCGTCATTTCCGCGGCCAGATCCTTGACTGAAAACGCCATCTGGGTATGGCCGCCGCGCTCCGTATTGGGTGTGGGATACAGGTAGAAGTCCGCCGCGCCCGCTTTGTAGCGAACGCCTCCGCTGGTTTCCTCAACCGGCGTCATCCCCAGCTTTTCCTGGTACCACTTTTTTGCACGCTCCAGATCAGCAGCGGGCAGGGTCGTGTGGACCGTGGATTCACCCAACATTTTGGCCTCCATCGTGGCAGCAAGCAGGCCGGGCGGCCTACGCGCATGCTAGTCCCCGGACGCGCATTCGGGTAGGTTCATCACGAACCCGCGGCACGACAAAGCGGCCCTGACGATGCGTATTCGCACGTCAGGGCCGCTTTCCTTGTGCCCCAGGAGGGAATCGAACCCCCGACCGGCGGATTAGAAGGCCGCTGCTCTATCCCCTGAGCTACTGGGGCATGGTGGCGCACTGCCCCGCTGATGCCGGGCACGCCAAGAAAAGTTTAGCGTGCCCTGCGGCCGCCGGTGCCCACCGTCGCGGCACCGGCTGGTCGCGCTCCTGAGGGCCCCGCGCGAATCCGTCGGGAGCTTTGCCCTAGATCCGGGCACGAGGTTATCCACATGGCCCCCGTGGGTACTGCCGTCCGCAGATCTCCCGCGGGACGCTGGATCTACCTGCCGGGCACGGCACAATCGAGATTCGAGACGGGACACACACCATGAGTGACAACATCACGGTCCGGGGCTTCGTCGCCACGGACATCAAGAGTTCGACGACCCCCGGCGGCGTCGGCACCGCTTCCTTCCGGATGGGATCGACCGACCGGCGGTTTGACCGGAGCTCCAACACCTGGGTCGACGGCACCACGAACTGGTTCACGGTCCAGGGTTACCGCCAGCTCGCGGGCAACCTCGGCTGCAGTATCAGGAAGGGCCAGCGGGTCATCGTTGTTGGCCGGCTGAAGATGCGGAGCTGGGAGAAGGACGGCAGGATCTATCACGTCGCCGAAATCGACGCCGAGTCGGTCGGCCACGACCTCATGTGGGGGTCGGCGAACTTCACGCGGACGGCCGGGAACGGATCCCATCCGGCGGAGCAGCCCGCCGGCGGTCTGCAGGGCGACGGGCAGCCGGGCGACGGGCAGCAGGACGGCGCTGCCGCCGGGTCGGACAGAGAACGGCATGCACTGGACCAGCGGGATGTCGACGGCGACGATCCCTCGCCCGATGACGGGTTCCCGGACGACGCCGACGGGG
>JBFGBS010000506.1:0-2379 GCA_041567475.1 Arthrobacter sp. | reverse complement strand
CGTCGCGGACGTGCCGGACCTCACCGCCATGATCACGGACGCCAAGACCCTGCTGGAAGCCAACCTGGGCCCGGGGCGCCGGGTCACCGTGCTCAACCCGCGCGGGAAACCCGTGGGCCGGACCGCGGGGCTGCCCGGTTACTGGGTCTACCGCCGCGAACACCAGGCCTGCCTGAAGTGCCGGACCCCGGTGCGGCACGGGGTCCTGGCCAAGGCGACCGGCACCGAGGAGCGGGACATCTACTTCTGCCCCACCTGCCAGCCGCCGCCGGCTTCCGCCGGCTAGCGGTGTCATGCTGCGGCCGGGCCGGCGCCGGCCGCCGGCTCGACCGGCGTCAGGCGAGCTGGCTGACGGTCAGTGACGTCGCCGTGGCGGTGCCGCCGGTGGCATACACGGACACCTCAGTGCTCCCCGCAGCGTAAGAGATGATATCTCTCATGTCCTCGTCATCGTCGGCCTGCCCGTGCAAATGCATGCCGAGCGGAAGCAACGTACCCCGGCGCGGTTCCCGCTGGCTCCGCCACGGGGTTTTGCGTCCCCTAGTGTGAAACCGGTTCTGCCGCCGTTGATTCAGAAGCAGTTGCCTGGGGCTCCGGCACCTCGGGCACCATGAACATCGGCAGCAGCACCTGCACCAGCGGGCCGATGGCCAGCGCATAGACGACCGTCCCGACGCCGACGGACCCGCCCAGCACCCAGCCGGCAGCAAGGACCACGACTTCGATCCCGGTCCGGGACGTGCGCACCGACCAGCCGGTGCGCCGGGCGAGCCCGGTCATGAGCCCGTCCCGGGCACCGGGACCAAAGCGGGCGCCGATGTAGCAGGCGGACGCGATGCCATTGAGCAGCACGGCGCCGGCCAGCATCCCGGCCTGCCCGCCCAGGTGCGAAAACTCCGGCAGCAGGGCAAGCCCCACGTCCGCGAAGACCCCCACGAGCACGGCGTTGGCCAGCGTCCCGAACCCGGGCCGCTGCCGCAGCGGGATCCACAGCAGCAGGACCAGGAAACTGACAATGATCACGATGGTGCCGATGCTCAGGCCCGTCTTGCCGGCCAGGCCCTGATGAAACACATCCCAAGGGTCCAGCCCGAGTCCGGCGCGGATGAACATCGCCAGGGACAGGCCGTACATGGCGAGGCCGATCAAAAGCTGGAGGAGTCTGCGCGTCATCATGGACTCCATCCTGACGATAACTGGCCTTGTAATCCATAGCCAGTTTGAGACACTGGCCTTATGTCCGGCGCTTTGGCCCCCAGCTCCCTCGCACGCCTGCTCGGCCGGTGGAATCCCGGCGCGGCCCCGGCCTACCGCGAGCTCTCCGACGTCGTCCGGCTGCTGGTCCTGGACGGCAGGGTCCCGCTCGACGTCGCCCTCCCGAGCGAGCGTTCACTCGCAGCCACGCTCGGCATCAGCCGCACCACGGTCACTGCCGCCTACGCGTCGCTGCGGGAGCAGGGGTTCCTGAGCAGCGGCCAGGGCAGCCGGGGCAGGACGTGCATTCCGCATCTGGGACCGCGTCCGGACGTGGCCGGCGCCGCGGGACCGGACCGCCGTGCCGGCAGCGGACTATCCGGCCCGGCCCGCGGGTCACACCTCAGCGGCGCTCCGGGCCTCCCCGTTCCGGATGGACTCCTCGACCTTGCCTACGCGTCCCTGCCCGCCAGCGGGGAAGTCGTGCACCGGGCGTTTGCGGCCGCACTGACCGAGCTGCCGGCCCTGCTGCCCGGATTCGGCTACGACGCGCTCGGCGTCCGGCCGCTGCGGGATGCCATCGCTGCGCGGTACACGCACGCCGGTGTTCCCACCTCGCGCGCCCAGATTCTGGTGACGTCCGGGGCTCAGCACGCCCTCAACATCATCCTGCGCACGCTGGCGGGCCGGAACGACAAAGTGCTCGTCGAACATCCGAGCTACCCCAACGCCCTCGACGCCATCCGGTCCGCAGGATGCCGCCTCGTCCCCGTGGCCATTCCCCCGGCCGGGGAGGCCGCCGCGGACCTGGCCGGCGGGACGGCCGCGGGCGGCTGGGACCTGGACGCGATGGAGGCCGCGCTTGGGCAGCAGCGGCCGGCCATCGCCTACGTGGTCCCGGACTTCCACAACCCCACGGGCCGGCTGATGCCGGATCCGCAACGGCGCCGGCTCGTCCGTGCCGCCGCCGCGTCGGGCACCGTGCTGGTGGTGGACGAGACGCTGCGCGAACTGAACCTCGATGCCCTGCCCTCGACCCCGGTTGCCGCCTTCAGCCCGGCCGTGGTCTCGATCGGTTCGCTCAGCAAGTCGCACTGGGCGGGCCTGCGGACCGGCTGGATCCGTGCCGAGGAGTCCCTCATCACGCGCTTCGCCGCCGCCCGAACCACCATGGACCTCGGCGGG
>JBFGBS010000505.1:0-2386 GCA_041567475.1 Arthrobacter sp. | reverse complement strand
TCCGGACCGCCGACAAGGGCACCAAACTCACCGTCCGCGTCACGGGCACCAAGTTCGGCTACACCACCGTTACCAAGACCAGCGCGGCGCGCACAGCAAAGTGACCCCGTAACAGGGGCCTCTCATGGTGGCCAGCAGATGGACCCGCCGTCGTTGACGGCGGGTCCATCTGTATACAGCGCTGTCCGTAGTAAGCGTGTAGTGCTGCTTTTTTGCATACAAAAAACCCCTCCGTCCCGGGCAAAATCGCCGGAACGGAGGGGTTCGTGGGGCCCCCTGTCGGATTCGAACCGACGACCCCCGCTTTACAAGAGCGGTGCTCTGGCCAACTGAGCTAAGGAGGCATTCCTGCGCAACCGGCGCCCGGCCGTAAACGGCGGGCGCACGGGCGCTAGATAAGGTTAGCCCACACACGCCCGGTGGTAAAAACGCGTCCTCGCTCGACGGGCGGGTGCCTGCACCAAAGCGAAAGCCCGCTCCCGGACGAAACCGGGAGCGGGCTTTGCGGTGACCTCAACGGGGCAACTGCCTCCCGCTGCTTGGGCCTTACTGCTTGGCGTCGATCGCGGCCTGCAGGAACTGCTCAAACGGGGTCTGCGAGCTCTCGCCCTTGCCCCACTGCTCGCCGTCGACGAAGACGGTGGGGGTTCCGGTCACGCCCACGATGGAGGCTTCCTGCGTGGTGTGCTTCACGTACGGGCGGTACGTCTTCTCATCCACGCACGTGTCGATGCTCTGGGCCCCGATGTCCGTGGCGATGCTCTTCAGCTCGGAGTCCGGCAAGCCCGCTCCGCCTTCGGCAGGCTGCCTCTCGAACAGGACGTCAACGAATTCCTTGTACTTCTCCGGCGACTCATTCACGACGCACGCAGCAGCGTTGGCGGCCCGCGAGGAGTAGTTTGTCGTGGAGCGGCTGTCCAGGAAGCCGAGCGGACGGTACTCCACGGTGATCTTGCCGTCGTTGCGCTGCTGGGTGAGCAGTTCGTTGTACTGCGTCTCGAAGGACTTGCAGACCGGGCAGATGAAGTCGATGTAGATAACCACCTTGACCGGCTTGCCGGCCTCGGCTTCGGCACCCGGGGCGGTAACCGTCGTCGGCACGGTGTCCGGGGCGGCGGGCAGATCCGCGATGTCCACCGTCGCCGGTTCGGATTTCACAACCTCGGTATTGGCCAACAGGGTCACGCCGCCGTGGACGTTGGCGTTGGCCGGGGTGGGGCCCTGGTCCGCGATCGGGGCGTTGTTCCGCACGTTGGACGAAACGACCAGCGCCACGATGGCGAGGATGGCGACAACCGCCACCACAATGCCCCAGCCGATCAGCAGCTTGGTGCGTTTGTCCTTCTTCTGCTGGGCTTCGCGGATCTCGCGGGCTTTCTCGCGGGCCGCGGCAGTGCGCTCCGCCTTGGACGGTCGGGGTTCGTTTGCGGGGCTCATCAATTCCTCGTGTCGATCGGCCGTGGATTCTCCACTGGGTGGCAACCTCATTATTTTAGGGGAGAAACCCGGGCGCTTGCGCCTTCAAGTTTTGTTCCCCCTTGTCAACGGATGAATAGCAGGGATGATTCCGTCCGGCTAGGGTGGATCCAGAGCAACGAGCACCCCAGGGGGCACCAATGGAAGCATCCGCACGCGCCGACCGTACCGATTCGGAACCTGCGCCGACCGCCGACCTCTACGACTTCATGGTGGTCTCCAACCGCCTGCCGGTTGACCGCTGTTCCCCGGACGAAGGCGGCTGCGAGGACGGCTGGCGCCGGTCCCCGGGCGGACTCGTCACGGCGCTGGCGCCGATGATGACCAAGACCGAGGGCGCCTGGGTCGGCTGGCACGGCGCACCGGACGAGACGCTGGAGCCCTTCAGTCACGGCGGGATCGACCTCGTGCCCGTGCAGCTGAGCACGCAGGACGTCGAATTGTTCTATGAGGGCTTCTCCAACGCCACCATCTGGCCGCTCTATCACGACGTAATCGCCGCGCCGGAGTTTCACCGCACGTGGTGGGATTCCTACCGCAAGATCAACAAGAGGTTCGCCGACGCCGTCGCACGCCATGCGGCCCCCAACGCCACGGTGTGGGTGCAGGACTATCAGCTACAGCTGGTCCCGAAAATGCTCCGCGAGGCGCGCCCCGACCTGAAAATCGGCTTCTTCAACCAC
This sequence comes from Arthrobacter sp., assembly GCA_041567475.1. GTDB lineage: Bacteria > Actinomycetota > Actinomycetes > Actinomycetales > Micrococcaceae > Arthrobacter. The sequence goes on along the minus strand of JBFGBS010000505.1, from coordinate 227 downwards.
ATCCCGTTCCCGCCGCCGGAGATTTTCGCGCAGCTCCCGTGGCGCCAGGCAATCATCGACGGGCTGCTGGGCGCCGACCTCGTGGGCTTTCAGCGCAGCAGCGATGCAGGCAACTTCATGCGCTCCGCCCGCCGCTTCCTCGGCGCCAGCGTCAAGCAGCAGCAAATCCACGTCAAGGGTCCTGACGGGCAGACCACCCACATCGCCCGCGCCCAGGCGTTCCCCAT
>JBFGBS010000504.1:0-2391 GCA_041567475.1 Arthrobacter sp. | reverse complement strand
GCGCTGAAGTCCACCGGGATGATCGTCCCGATGGTCACCACCAACCTGTTCAGCCACCCCGTGTTCAAGGACGGCGGCTTCACCAGCAACGACCGCGGCGTGCGCCGCTTCGCCCTGCGCAAGGTGCTGGACAACATCGACCTCGCCGCCGAGCTGGGCGCCGAGACGTTCGTGATGTGGGGCGGACGCGAAGGCAGCGAATACGACGCCGCCAAGGACATCCGCGGCGCCCTGGAACGCTACCGCGAGGCCGTGAACCTGCTCGGCGACTACGTGACGGACAAGGGCTACAACATCCGGTTCGCGATCGAGCCCAAGCCCAACGAACCCCGCGGCGACATCCTCCTCCCCACCCTCGGCCACGCGCTCGCCTTCATCGAGACCCTGGAACGGCCCGAACTGGTGGGCATCAACCCGGAGACCGGGCACGAGCAGATGGCCGGGTTGAACTTCACCCACGGGATCGCCCAGGCCCTGTACCAGGGCAAGCTCTTCCACATCGACCTCAACGGCCAGCGCAGCATCAAGTTCGACCAGGACCTGGTGTTCGGCCACGGCGACCTGCAGAACGCGTTCTCCCTGGTGGACCTGCTCGAAAACGGCGGCCCCGACGGCGGACCCTCCTACACGGGCCCGCGCCACTTCGACTACAAGCCCAGCCGCACCGAGGACATCGACGGCGTCTGGGACTCCGCGGCCGCCAACATGCAGACCTACCTGCTGCTCAAGGAACGCGCCAAGGCCTTCCGCGCCGATCCCGAGGTCCAGGCGGCCCTGCAGGCCTCCCGCGTGGCCGAAATCAACGAGCCCACCCTCAACCCGGGCGAAGGCTACGACCAGCTCCGCGCCGACCGCGCCTCCTACGAGGACTTCGACGTCGACGCGTACTTCGGCGGCAAGGGCTTCGGGTTCGTGAAGCTGCAGCAGCTCTTCATCGAGCACCTGCTCGGCGCGCGTTAAGCCCATGGCACTAGTCGCCGGGGTGGACTCATCCACGCAAAGCTGCAAGATCGTGATCCTGGATGCCGGCAGCGGGGCCCTGGTCCGCGAGGGCCGCGCCGGGCACCCGGACGGCACGGAGGTCCACCCCGACCACTGGTGGCAGGCGCTGTCCGACGCCATTGACGACGCCGGCGGGCTGGGCGGCGTCAGTGCGCTCTCCGTCGGCGGGCAGCAGCACGGCATGGTGCTGCTCGACGCCGACGGCAACGTGGTGCGGCCGGCACTGCTCTGGAACGACACCCGTTCGGCGCAGGCTGCCGCGGACCTCACCGCCGAAGTCGGCGCCGAGGACTTTGCCCGGCGGACCGGGCTGGTCCCGGTGGCGTCCTTCACCGTCACCAAGGTCCGGTGGGTGCGCGATCATGAATCGGACGCCGCCGCCCGCGTCGCCGCCGTCGCGCTGCCGCACGACTGGCTCACCTGGCGTCTGCGCGGCTACGGCCCGGCCGGATCCAGCCCGCTGGGCCCGGACCTGGAACAGCTGACCACGGACCGCTCCGATGCCAGCGGCACCGGCTACTGGAGTCCCTTCTCCGGCAGCTACGACTTGGACCTGTTCAAACTGGCGTTTGGGCGCGACGCCCGGGAAGGCGCACCGGAATCAAACGGGGCCTCCAATGCGGCCCGGCCCGGCAGCGTCGAGCGCGACGGCGTTGACGGTGACGGGGCGGTGATCCTGCCGCGGGTCCTGGCCCCCGGCGCGACCGCCGGTCCCGTCCACCCGGACTGCTTCGGCGCCAACGGCAACCTGGGGCGCAGCGCGGACGGTTCCTCGGACGAGGGGATCATCCTCGGCCCCGGGGCCGGTGACAATGCCGCTGCCGCCCTTGGGCTCGGCGCCGGACCGGGGGACGTGGTGGTTTCGGTAGGGACCAGCGGCACGGTCTTCGCCGTCGCCGCCGAGCTGCACACCGACACCACCGGCACCGTGGCGGGCTTCGCCGACGCCGGCGGAGCGTACCTGCCCATCGCGGTGACCCTGAACGCTGCCCGGGTCCTGAGCTCCATCGCAGGACTGCTGGCCGTGGATTTCGCGGAACTGGCACAACTTGCGCTGGACGCCGAACCCGGTGCTGGCGGCGTCGTGCTCGTCCCGTATTTCGAGGGCGAACGGACCCCTAACTTCCCGCACGCCAAGGCCAGCTTCCACGGGCTGAGCATTGAGTCCACCACTCGGCCGAACCTGGCGCGCGCGGCGATCGAGGGCATGCTGTGCGGGCTCTCCGGAGGCCTGGACGCGCTGCAGGAGCTGGGGTACCCGGCCCGGCGGCTGCTGCTGATCGGCGGGGCCGTGCAGAACCCGGCGGTGCAGCGGATCGCCGCGCAGGTCTTCGACCTGCCGGTCCAGATCCCCACCCCGGGGGAGTACGTGGCCCGGGGAGCCGCCGT
>JBFGBS010000503.1:0-2395 GCA_041567475.1 Arthrobacter sp. | reverse complement strand
CCGCCTCGCCTCGCCTCGAAGGATTGATCCATGACTGACACCTGGCTGATCGTCGGCCTCGGCAACCCCGGCGCTGAATACAGCCATAACCGGCACAACGTCGGACAAATGGTCCTCGACGAGCTTGCCGCCCGGGTCGGTGGAGGGTTCAAATCGCACAAAACGCGGGCCCAGGTCCTTGAGGGCCGGCTCGGCATCGGCGGGCCCCGGGTCGTGCTCGCCAAACCGCTCTGCTACATGAACGTCTCCGGTGGCCCGGTCTCCGCGCTGGCCAGGTTCTACGACGTCGATCCCGGGCACGTGATCGCCGTCCACGACGAGATCGACATCCCGTTCAACACGGTGAAACTGAAGGTCGGCGGAGGCGAAGGCGGCCACAACGGGCTGCGGGACATGTCCAGGGCACTGGCCACCAAGGATTACTTGCGGGTCCGGGTCGGCGTGGGACGGCCGCCGGGGCGGATGGACACCGCAGACTTCGTCCTCCGGGACTTCTCGTCCGCCGAAAAAAAGGAGGTGCCGTTCCTCCTGGACGCCGCCGCCGACGCCGTCGAAATCCTGGTCCGGGACGGGCTGCTGGCGGCGCAGCAGAAATTCCATCCCATTAAGGCGCCCTAGAGCGACACCTTTCCAAGTTTCCGGCATTCCCGCTATGATCTGTTTACTCTTTTGTTGGGGGATAGGGATACGCTACTTCCAAGTTGACGGTCGGGGGATCCGTCCACAGAGAAGTACGAAGGAAACTACATGTCGAGGGAATCGCTGCGCTGGGGGAATGTTTCCACTACATTGGAACCTGTCGAAGAAGAAAGTGTTGACGCTATGGTCAACACGCACAGGTGGTCCGGTGTAGCGCGCAACGCTGACGCCGAAAAGGTCCGGGATGAACTCCTGGCCGAGGGCCGAATGGGCATTGTTGTCACCGGTGAACGGGGCGTTGGCAAGACACTGGTCGGCCGGGCAGCGCTGGCCGGATTCGGACCCGACGTGCACACCATCCAGCTCCGCAGTTCCGGGCCCGGCAACGGGACGCCCTACGGCTGCCTCGCCTTCACCCTCGCCCGATTGCCGCAAAGCGCGCTGGGATCACCCACGGCCATCCTGCACGGCATCACGTCGCTGATCCGCGATGACGCCGCAGGCCGCGACTGCGTCATCCTGCTGGACAACGCCGGTGAGGTGGACGAACTCAGCACCGGGGTCCTGCTGAACCTGCTCCAGACCCGGACCGCCCGGCTGATCCTGACCGCGCAACGCACCACTGACCTGCCCGCCGATTTCTATTGGCTGATCACCGCGGGAAAGCTGGGCGAATTCAAGCTCGCCAACATGACCGAGCTGGAAACCCTGGATGTCCTGCAGGCAGGCCTGGGCCATCGGGTGTCCACTGCCCTCGCGAGCCAAATGCACGAGCTTGTCGGCGGCAGCCCCACCCTGCTGCAGGCCGTCGTGTCGGAGCAGATCGAACGCGGCAACCTGGTGCTCTCCGGTTCTGTCTGGACCCTCGTCGACGAGGTCGCGCTGGATGGCCGCACCGCGCTGGAAGACATCGTGCGCGCCCGGTACGCCCGCGAATCACCCGTGGCGCGGGAAGTCATCGATGTGCTCTCGTGTGCCCGCAGCCTACCCCTGACGCGGCTCGCGAAAATGTTCAGTGCCGGGGTCATCGCGGACATGGAGGACGCGGGCCAGATCGTCGTGGACCGCAGCGACGGACACCACGTCACCCTCGGCGACCGCTACCTTGGAGACATCGTCCGGAACTGGCTGAGCGTGGAGCGGCGGCTGGAACTTCGGGAGATGGTACCCGGTCACCAGGAACACGAACTTGGTGAGCTGACCGTCGAAGACCTGCTCGCCTATGCTGCGTGGACCCATGACTGCCACGCCGCGCTCGCGCCCGCCCACGCCTTGGCTGCGGCCAAGGCGGCCGTGCGGCTCTTCGATCCGAAATTCGCGCTCAAATGCGCCAGCAGCCTCACCCCCAAAGACCGCGAATGGGCCGGCGGGCAGCTGCAGAAGTCCGCGGCCTATCTGCAGCTGGGATTGCCGCTGCAGGCCCGGGCCGTGCTGAACGATGTCGCGGCGCCGCAATTGGCGGCCCTCGGCATCGAGGAGTTCGCCGACTTTGTTGCCGCCAAGGTCGAATGCATGTCGTGGCTCCAGGATGACCCGGCGACCGTTAGGGGGCTCATCAGCCAGGCGAAGGAGCGGGTCGGGCAAGATGCTGCCGACGGCGCATCCGCGTCCACTCCCGGGGAAGACGCCGCCCGGGCCGGGCTGGTCCTGGAATTGTGCGAATTCACCTACCTGTCCTTCATCGGCGATTTCCAGCCCATGATGGAGCGGCTGGCCGCGGCTGCCGCCACTGATGTCCGCGGCACCAATCCCGCTT
>JBFGBS010000502.1:0-2400 GCA_041567475.1 Arthrobacter sp. | reverse complement strand
TGTACGCTGGCCGTTCACGCCGCCGCCATCCGCATGATGTTTGCAATGGCCCGGGACAACAACCTTCCGTTCAGCCGCCACCTAGGCAAGATACACCCCGTCCGGAAGACCCCGACGGTCGCCGCGATCGTAATCGGAATCATCGCGGTCATCCCGCTGATCGTAAACGTCTCCCAGCCGGCCATCTTCACCATCCTCTCCAGCATCAGCATTGTCCTGATCTACCTTTCCTACCTGCTGGTGACCGTGCCCCTGCTTCGGAACCGCCTGGCCAAAAAGTGGCCGCTGCCCGATGACGGCACCGAACCCGGCTTCAGCCTGGGCAAGTGGGGACTGCCGGTTAATATCCTCGCGGTCCTGTGGGGCGGCGCCATGACACTGAACCTCGTCTGGCCACGCCAGGAAATCTACAACTCCGTGCCGCCGTTCGAGTGGTACCTGCAGTGGGGCGGGGTTCTCTTCGTCGCGGCCGTCATCGTCACCGGCGTCTTGATGTACCGACTGAAGCTTCGGCACCAGACGGGTGTCCTTGCCGGGCATGCGGCCGCAACCACAGCACCTCCGTCGCTGGGCTCCGCTGAGACGAAATCGGAAGAGCCCATTAGCGTGGTGTGACGATCCCGCCGGGGTGGTCCACAGAAGAGCAGTAGCGGCGGGGATTCCGGGCGTTCCGGGGATCCCCGCCGCGCCTCGGATTCCGGGTACCGTGGGAGCCAACCGTTCCCGGGCCTCTCTGCCATGGGTGGACGCGGGGCCTTGATTGCCGTACGCCAGGAATTTATCCTTTGGCGTGTGGAGGACATACCAGAGGGCCCTCGCGTCGTCCGCGCCGGTGAAGGCGACATCACCGGCGAACCTGCATTGCTCGACCGCTATCTTGTAGAGGGTTGGGCATCTGCCGGACGCGTTGCGCTCGTCGAACACGTCCTTGGCCCGAGATCCTTGGCTGCTCCGCTCCACCGGCACAGTCGGGAAGATGAATATACGTTTGTGCTGGCCGGCACGCTCGGGGTAGTCGAGGAGGGAATCGAAATAACGGCTTCTCCCGGGGATCTTGTCACCAAGCTGCGCGGCCGCTGGCACACCTTCTGGAATGCAGGCGATGACGAACTCCGCGTGCTCGAGATCATCGTTCCCGCAGGCATAGAAGCGTTGTTCCGTCGGCTCGCCGAGCCCGGCGGAGAGTATGCACCCGATACGCTGCCCGCCCTCGCGGCCGAGTACGGCGCCGAGGTTGACTTTGAAGCGACAATGCCGCTAATCGAGCGGCACGGGCTGGTCTTCTAGTGGCCAGTGCCGGCTCAGCGCAGCTCGCGCCGCATCAGCACGCGCGGGAATCCGTTGATCACTGAGTCCGTCACGGCGACTTTCGCGAACCCGCCCCGTTCAAACAGTGCCCGGGTACCCACGTAGGCCATGGTGAGATCGACCTTTTCGCCGTGGTTGTCAACCGGATACCCCTCGATGGCGGGTGCCCCGTGATCGAGGGCGAACTGCACGGCGCCGGCCAGCAACGAGTGTGAGATTCCTTGGCCCCGGTGCCCCGGGCGGACTTTGATGCACCAAACCGACCACACATCGCGATCGTCTACATGCGGAATCGTGCGGCTTCGGGCGAAGCTGGTGTCGGCACGGGGATGCACGCCCGCCCAGCCGACCACTTCGTCGCCGTCGTACGCGAGCACCCCCGGCGGAGGATCCTGACCTACCAGCTCTTTGACAAGGGCTCCGCGCTCGGGCCCGCGCAGAGCTAAGTTCTGCTTGGAGGGGATGCGATAGCTCAGGCACCAGCACGCGTTAGCATCAGCACGCTTCGGTCCCACCATTGTCCTGATGTCTTCGAACGACGTTGCGGGACGGACTTCGATCGCCATGTCGCCACCCTGCCACCGGTGCCCAGTAGAGGCAATAGCCTGGATGGCGCCGGCGCGAACGTGGGGGACACCACAGGACCCCGCGACGGTGGAGAGCCGCCGCGGCACCGGATAATGCGGCGTTTGCACCCGGAATGACGCGGATTTCCGACGGCGTGGGGTGGATTTGCGTTGGGGGTGGGGGGTGGGTATTGTTGTTCTGGTCGCCGCGACGGGGGCCAGCTGGAATGGCTGGTCACGGACGGGTGGCAAATCCCTTTTGATGAATGGCCTGGAAGATGGCGTGCTTTTGGTGCGCTGGTTTTCCGGGTGGGGCTTGATGGTCGGTGCGGGTGGCTGCGGGAACGCGGGTTTGCTTTGTGGCCGGGTGTCGGGTAAGTTTGTCAGGTTGCTCCGGAGCGATCCATGACTGTGTTGTGGTGGTGCCGGGTGTGTCTGTTGTTTGAGAACTCAATAGTGTGCCAAGTTTGTTGATACCAATTTATTATGGATTGGTTGTTTTGCCGTGTCGCACCGCCCCTGTGGT
>JBFGBS010000501.1:0-2408 GCA_041567475.1 Arthrobacter sp. | reverse complement strand
GTGGCCGCGTACGTAGCCGCGCTGACGGCCCACACTTCTGATTTCAGCCCCTGGGTCGACGGCTGGCTCAGTTCCCTGGCGACCTGGATGCCGGCGCTGGTCTGCTGGGCCGCGGTGGTGAGGCAGCGGCTCTGGAGCATGCCCAGCGTTGCCGTCACCCTAGCCGTCACCTGTTTCGCCCTCGGGGACCAGTATTATGTTTTGGCCGCGGCCAGCGGCGCCGACGTGTCCGGGATCTCACCGGCGGATGTCGGCTATTTGGCGGTCTATCCGCTGATCTTCGCGGCCCTCGTAGCGACCGTCCGGCGCCGTGCCCGCCGGTGGGCGCCCTCCGTTCTGTTGGATGCCGCAGTGGGGGCCCTCGGCGCCGCTGCCGTGCTGGCGGTGGTCCTGGACCCGATCTTCGGCGCGGAGGCCGAAAACCCGTTGTCGGCGGCGGCGCTGGTGTCCGCCGCATATCCGCTGATGGACCTGATCCTGATTTCCGCGGCCGTGGGAATGGCGGCGGCACCGAAGCTCCGGCTCGGACGCTCGGGTGTCCCGCTGATCGCCGGCCTGTGCGTCTTCGCGGTCGCTGATGCCGCGTATGCGCTTTTGGCCGTCGATGACGCCTACGTCCTGGGCACGCTCCTGGACGGCGGCTGGGTCCTGGGACTTGCCCTAATGGCCGTATGGGTAGAGCGCTCCGCGGGGGAGCCGGCTCCGCGAGCCGCACAGCGGAAGCCGCACACGCTGGCCGTTTCAACGACCGCAACGCTGGCCAGCCTGGGCATACTGACAACGGGTGCCTTTATCCCGGTCCCGGGGCCGGCACTCCTTTTGTCTTGCTTCACTTTGGTGCTCGCCGCCCTCCGCGCCCAGCTGGCGTTCCGGGAGGTAGCGCAGATGGCCGACCTCAGGGTGCTCTCGCGCACGGATGACCTGACGGGGCTGCACAACCGGCGGGCCTTCCGCGGCGACGCGCCGGGTGTTCTTGCCGCCGAAGCGCACGGCGCCCTCCTGGTTATGGATCTGGACAAATTCAAGGAAGTCAACGACGGGATGGGCCACGAGTACGGCGACATCCTCCTGGTCGAAGTGGCACGGCGGCTGTCCGATCACGTCCGCACCATCGACGTCCTGGCCCGGATCGGCGGCGACGAATTCGCGGTGCTCGTCCCTGGCGTTGACCTTGCGCGAGCAACGTCCTTGGCGGCCGAACTCCGGGCGGCCGTTAGCGCCCCGGTCAGGCTGGACGGAATCACCCTGCGTCCCGATGTCAGCATCGGCATAGTGTTGTGGCCGCACGACGGGGACGATCTCAGCGGTCTCCTGAGCAAGGCCGACGTCGCCATGTACCGGGCGAAAGCCGCGCGCAGCGGCCATCACGTGTACAGCGCGGCCGATGACACCAACGGTGCGGAGCGGCTCCGTGATCTGGAAGAAGTCCGGTCTGCCCTGAACCGCGGCCATTTGACGCTCTACTATCAGCCCAAACTGGATGTGGCGTCCGGGGTGATCGGCGGCGTGGAAGTCCTGATCCGGTGGGATCACGGCAACCGGGGCATTCTCAAGCCCGGCGAATTCCTGCCGTTGCTCGAACAAGCCGGCCTCATGCCCCAGATGACCGATTGGGTGCTGGAACAGGCCCTGGACCAGGCCCGCGCGTGGCACGCGGAAGGGTGCACGCTCACGGTCGCAGTGAACATCTCGGCCGGTTCGCTGGCCGATGACACCCTGCCGGACCGCGTTGCCGCCATGATCGCGGCGCGCGGCCTGCCGCCGTCCGCCCTGACGTTGGAAATCACCGAAGATTTCCTCGTGGCCGACCCGGCCCGGGCCCGGCTCATTCTCTTGCGGCTTCGCCAATCCGGGATCCGGATAGCGATCGATGATTTTGGCACCGGCTACAGCTCGTTGGCCTACCTGCGCGACCTGCCCATCGATGAACTCAAACTGGACCGGTCGTTCATCGCGAGCCTGGGCACGGACCCGCGTGCCTTGACGCTCGTGCAGACCACGGTCACCCTTGCCCACGGACTCGGGCTGCGGATGGTCGCCGAAGGCGTGGAGAACCGCCCCGCCTTCGAGGAGCTGCTGCGCCTGGAATGCGATGAAGTGCAGGGTTTTCTGGTGGCCAGGCCGATGCCGGCCGCGGAGTTCACCGCCTGGCTGGCAGCCCGCCCCGGCGCGGCAAACACGGTCCCGGACCCGGAAACCACCCCTGCCGCAGACCCGGCCCGGGGTGTCAAGTCGATATCCCGGCGATGATCTGGCACAATAAACAGGTACTTGATCTGCGTGGCCCCTCTCTCCGCGTCCGGATCTTGTCCTTTTAGAACCCCCTAGTATGGCCCGCCCCACGGGTGCAGAACGCCGGGCTCGACCCCGTTTCAGAAACAGGAGTGACCACAAAAGTGGCCGTAAAG
>JBFGBS010000500.1:0-2409 GCA_041567475.1 Arthrobacter sp. | reverse complement strand
GGAAACCGCCGGCGTTCGCGCGGCGAGCTGTTCAATCTGTACCAAGGTGGTCCGTTCTGCTGGTCTCGTGTCCTCCCACAGAATACCGGGAATGCCGGCCCCTGGCGCGAACGAATCCCCCTTCGGCGGCCGGTCCGGTGTGGCGAATGGTGAGAAAGGCCACATTTCCGAGTATGTCCGGAGGGGAGAATTCGAAGCGGGGCGTGGATAGGGTGGGAAGAGGCCCGGCGCCGCGCTTGATTTCGCCCGGCCTCCTGACCGCTCCAGTGAAAGGCCACCGCAATGCCGTACCCCGTTGAGCAGAACGAGAAATTCGCCGCCTACGCCCACCCCGAACGGCTGGTCTCCACGGAGTGGCTCGCCGCGGCCATCGACTCCGGCGCGCTCGAGGGCGGCAAGCTCGTGGTCGTGGAGTCCGACGAGGACGTGCTGCTCTACGAAACCGGCCACATCCCCGGGGCCGTGAAGATCGACTGGCACACGGACCTCAACGACGAGGTCACCCGGGATTACATCGAGGGCGAAGCCTTTTCGGCCCTGGCTGCGGCCAAGGGCATCTCGCGCGACAGCACTGTGGTGATCTACGGCGACAAGTCCAACTGGTGGGCCGCGTACGCCCTGTGGGTCTTCACCCTCTTCGGCCACGAGGATGTCCGGCTCCTCGATGGCGGGCGGGACAAGTGGATCGCCGAAGGCCGGGCCCTCAGTACCGAGACCACCGTGCCCGCACCCGGCGACTACCCCGTCGTGGAGCGCAACGACGCCCCGATCCGCGCCTTCAAGGATGATGTCCTGGCGCACTTCGGCAACCCGCTGATCGATGTCCGCTCGACCGAGGAGTACACCGGCCAGCGCACCCACATGCCCGCCTACCCGGAAGAGGGCGCCTTGCGCGGCGGTCACATCCCGACGGCCGCCTCCATCCCCTGGGCCCGTGCTGCCGCTGAAGACGGAACCTACCGCGACCGCACCGAGCTTGAGGCCCTCTACCTCGGCGAAGCCGGGCTCACGGCTGGCGACGACGTTGTGGCCTACTGCCGGATTGGCGAGCGTTCCAGCCACACCTGGTTCGCCCTGAAGTACCTTTTGGGCTTCGAGACGGTCCGGAACTATGACGGCTCCTGGACCGAGTGGGGCAACGCCGTTCGCGTTCCCATCGTCAAGGGCGCCGAGCGCGGCTCGGTTCCGGCAGCGAAGTAGTGCGCCGGATCCGAAGCGGGGCGGGCCGGGACACAATCGCCGGGCATGCGTAAGCTGGGAGTGATGAATACTTCAGCCCTCCCCGCCGCGCTGGCGGAAATTGTTGACGACTTCCAGGCCCTGACCGAAGCAGAACGGCTGCAGTTGCTGCTGGAGTTTTCCCGCCAGCTGCCCGAGCTGCCGGAACGGCTCAAGGACCATCCGGAGTTGATGGAGCAGGTGGTCGAGTGCCAGTCTCCGCTGTTCCTGACCCTTGAACTGGAGCCCGCCGACGGCGGTGGTTCCGGCCGCGTCCGGCTGTTCTTCAAAGCGCCGCCGGAAGCCCCCACCACCCGCGGGTTCGCCAGCGTGCTGCATGAAGGCCTCGATGGCCTCACGGTCCAGGAAATCCTGGCCGTCCCGGACGATATGCCTGAGCTGCTGGGCTTGACGCGGGCCATCACGCCCTTGCGGATGCGCGGCATGACAGCGATGCTGGGCCGGATCAAGCGCCAGCTGGCCGCCCACCTGCAGCCCGGACTGTCCTGACCCGCGGCGTCAAGGCCTCCGGCCATGGCCCGTAAACAGGCATCCCAGGGAACTCCGGCCACCGCGGCACTGACGGCCGCCGGGGTTCCCTTTGCCGTGCACCCCTACAGCCATGATCCGGGCGCGTCCAGCTACGGCACTGAAGCCGCGGAAGCGCTCGGCGTTGATCCGGCTCGGGTGTTCAAGACCCTGATGGTCGACGTCGACGGCCGTCTCGCCGTGGGCGTGGTGCCCGTTAGCGGCACCCTGGACCTGAAGGCGATGGCCGCGGCCCTCGGCGGCAAGAAAGCGGCCATGGCCGATCCTGCCGCGGCGCAGCGCCGCACGGGCTATGTGCTCGGTGGCATCTCGCCGCTCGGGCAGCGGCAGCCCTCGCCCACTGTCGTCGACGACAGCGCCCTGGGCCTGGCGAGCATGCTCGTGTCCGGCGGGCGGCGCGGCCTCGACCTCGAGCTGGCCCCGCAGGACCTGATCCGGCTCACCGGCGCCCGGACAGCGAGGATCGGAAGCCGCCGCGATGACCCTTAGACCCCACGCTCCCGGGCGGGACCGGCGTTAAGTGCCCTTTCGGCGCCGGGTGCCCTACGGTCCGGTCTGGCCCGGGTTCGTCCGCGGCGCCAGCTGCTTCCCGAGCCAGGCGGCGACGAGCTGTTCCCAGCGATCCGGATCCACGTTCCATTC